>NZ_JAUZMZ010000007.1:0-62143 GCF_036327435.1 Rhodococcus chondri
AGCGAGCCCATTCGGCGGCGAGATCGTCGCCGAGCGGTTCGAGGGACGCTTCGGCCTCTTCGAGGGTGCGGCCGGACACCAGCGGCATCACCCAGCGCTGTTCGTCGACGACGTGCCGAACCAGCGTGGCGACGTCCCATTCGGTGTCGGGTGTAGGAGCGGACCAGTCGGTGACCTGCGCAAGGCGCGTGTCGAATTCCCGTCGGGCGGTGCGTTGCAGCGCGAGCCAGTCGATTGCCATGGATTCCAGCCTAGGCGTGAGCCCGCGTCGATCACCGCGATTTGATCTCATGCGTGGGACGCCGACATGCGCAAGGATCGAGTACATCGCCTGCTTCTCGGTTCGAAGGAGAATCCATGTTCGTCCCCACCGTCCGACTCGCCCCCGGACTGACCGTCAGCGCACAGGGCTACGGCGCGATGTCCGTAAGCCCGGCGTACGGGCCGGCCGATCCGGACGAGGCACTCGCGACGCTGCATCATGCCGTCGACCAGGGGATCACCTTCATCGACACCGCAAACGTGTACGGAGACGGCGTCAGCGAAACGGTCGTGGGCAAGCTGCTGGCCGATCGTCGCGACGAGGTGCAGCTGGCCACGAAATTCGGGCTCGTCGGTGCGGTCGGCAGCTCGGGGAACCGGCGTATCGACGGCCGTCCCGAGTACGCGAAGCAGTGCATCGACGAGTCGCTGTCGCGGCTGGGGGTGGACAGCGTCGACCTCTATTACCTGCATCGGGTGGATCCACAGGTGCCGATCGAGGAGAGCGTCGGTGCCCTCGCGGACCTCGTGCAGGCCGGCAAGGTCCGTCATATCGGCTTGTCCGAGGCGACCGGCGACGAATTACGCCGCGCACACGCCGTCCATCCGATCGCGGCGATCCAGTCGGAGTGGAGCATCGTGTCGCGCGACGTCGAGAAGAACGTGGTGCCCACAGCCGTCGAACTCGGCATCGGATTCGTGCCGTACTCACCGGTGAGTCGTGGTCTGCTCACCGATGGGTTCGATCCGGCGGAGATCGGTGAGAAGGATCTGCGCCGGCGGTTCCCGCGGTTCGACGACGAGGCGTTGCCCGCGAACCTGTCGGTGCGCAGCGAGGTGCAGGCCGTCGCGCGGGAGGCGGGTGCCACAGCCGCTCAGGTGGCGCTGGCGTGGCTCGATGCGAAGGGCCGCGAGTTCGGGTTGCCGTCGGTGGCGATTCCCGGCACGAGGTACGCCGCACGCGTCACCGAAAATGCCGGAGCGCTCGACGTGACGCTCACCGGTGAACACGTCGCACGGCTCGATGCGCTGGCAGCGCAGGTCGCCGGGCCGCGGGCAGCGGATCCGCAGTGGGTGTCCCTGGGACGCGAATGATTACCTCGGCCGACATCATCTCGCGTAGCGGGTTCGCCTCATGAGAGCGTGGCTGGTGTGGGGCGCCGGTGTCTTCGCGTACGTCGTCGCTGTTCTGCACCGCACCACCTTCGGTGTGTCCGGCCTCGCCGCCACCGAGCGATTCGACATCACCCCCGCCGTACTTTCCGGTTTCGTGGTGTTGCAACTCGTGGTCTACGCGAGCATGCAGATCCCCGCGGGTGTATTGCTCGACCGGTTCGGGTCACGGATCGTCATTGCGGCCGGCGCGGCGATCACCGCCGTCGCGCAGTCCGTCCTCGCCGTCACCGACTCGCTGCCGCTCGCCTACGGTGCGCGCGTATTCGTCGGGGCGGGTGACGCCCTCGTATTCATCTCCGTACTGCGCCTCGTGCCGGTGTGGTTCGCGACGCGTCGCGTACCGGTGGTGTCGCAGCTGACGGGCATCCTCGGTCAGCTCGGGCAGGTGCTCTCGGCGGTACCGTTCGTCCTGATCCTCACCAGTGTGGGGTGGAGCGCCGCATACGGTAGCGCCGCGGCCCTCGGGGCCCTTGCGTGTGTGCTGGTCGTCGCGGTCGTGCGTGATACCCCGGCGGGTCAGACGAGGGACGTCGCGTCGGCCGGGCTGACTGCCGTGGCCCGCCAGATCGGTGTCGTGTGGCGACGGCCCGGTACCCGCCTCGGCTTCTTCACCCACATGGGAACCCAGTTCTCGGTGACCACGTTCGCGCTGATGTGGGGTGTGCCCTACCTGCAGTCGGCGCAGGGGCTGTCGGCGGCAGCGGCCGGTTCGATGCTCACCGTGTCGGTGGTGACCGCGATCGCCGCGGGTCCGGTGCTCGGCGTGCTCACGGGCCGGTTCCCGAACCGGCGGTCGTGGCTCGTGCTGTCGATCATGCTCAGCAACGCGGTGGCGTGGTCGGTGGTGCTCGCCCTGCCCGGACCGGCACCGGTGTGGCTGCTCGTACTGCTCGTCGTCGTCATCTCCGTCGGCGGGCCGGGCTCGATGGTGGGGTTCGACTATGCACGCACCTTCAATCCGAGTACCGCGCTCGGCACCGCCCAGGGCATCGTCAACATCGGCGGGTTCCTGGCGACGCTGATCGTCGTCCAGGCCATGGGTGTGCTGCTGCAGCAGTTCGGTGGATACAGCTTCGACGCGTTCCGCGTCGCATGGCTCGCGCAGTATCCGATCTGGGTGATCGCGATCGTCGGTGTGCTGGTCACCCGCAAGAAAGCGCGGCGTGAGGCCGGCATCCATCCCCGCACGTTGCGTCAGGTCGTGCGTGAGCGAAACGCCTCGCGCCGGTCGGAGCTGGCAGACTCGACAGCGATACATGCCGAGGAGGACAGAAGTGACGACGACGATGGGCGAGCCTGATCAAGACGTACCGCTACCCGGAGAACCGATGGGTGTGCTGGTACCGATCCCGGCGCCGAATCGCGATCTGTCGCGATTTCTCATGGTCTACAAGTTCGGCATCGACGAGATGATGACCAAGATCAACATCTTGCGGGACGAGTTCACCTACGTGCGTGCCTACAACCCCATCGAGCACGTCAAATCTCGGTTGAAATCTCCCGAATCGATCTTCGCCAAAGCCACTCGCCTCGGTGTGCCGCACACCCCCGAAGCCATCCGGGAGAACATCCGCGACATCGCGGGGATCCGGATCACGTGCAGCTTCACGTCGGACGTCTACCGGATTCACGACATGATCACCCGCCAGGGCGACGTGGGTCTGGTCGAGGTGAAGGACTACATCGCCCGGCCCAAGCCCAACGGCTACCGCAGCCTGCACGTGCTGGTCGAGATCCCGGTGTTCATGTCGGATCGGGTGGAGCCGGTGTATGTCGAACTGCAGATCCGCACGGTCGCGATGGACTTCTGGGCCAGTCTCGAGCACAAGATCTACTACAAGCACGACCGGGCCGTACCCGACGGACTGCGGGAGGAGTTGCGGGTCGCTGCCGAGACCGCGCGTGAACTGGATGTGCGGATGGAAGCGCTGCACGACCGGGTCCACGGCGGTGGCGGCGAGGAACTCGCCGGCGGGTCGAGTCCGTCCCAGTGGACGGGGCAGTAGCTTCGGCGGGATATTCCTGATCGAAATCCCGATGATCGGTCAGGCGGGTTCAACGTGCGGCGCCGCCGGTTCAGCTTCGACCACATGACGGAGAATTTGAGGCTCTTCCCCTCCCTGAAGGGGAAGAGCGCTGTGGCCATCGGTGGCGCCGGCGGCATCGGCGGCGCCGCTGTGCGCGCCCGGCTCGACGACCGGGGCATCGGTGACGATCATGAGCCGGGACGAGGCCCGGATCGCGGCGTTCGCGGCTGAGCTGGCCGCGACGGCACCCGAGGGGCCGGGGTGGACTACATCGCGGGCGACTGCCTTGTCGAGCAGGATGTGGTGGCAGCCGTCGCGCGGGCGGGCGGTAGCCGCGGCCTCGACATCTGTGTGAGCACCGTCGGACGTGGGAGCACGACACCGTTGCTACTCAACAATGCCGAGGACTTCACCAACGAGCTGAGGATCAACGTCACCAGTGCCTTCGTCGCCATCAAGGCCTGCGTGCCCGCGATGGCGCTCGCCGGTGGTGGATCGATGGTCTTCATCTCCTCGGTGATTGCCGCCCGGTCCTTCCCCTACATGAGCGGCTACTGTGCGGGCAAGGCCGGTCTCGAGGCGCTCGTCCGCACGGCCGCGGACGAACTCGCTCATCTGGGGATCAGGATCAATTGCGTCCGTCCCGGACTGGTGAACTCGCCCGACAACCCGAAGGTCGCAGCCAGCTTTGCCGGCGATCGTCCCACCGCGTTTCTCGACCGGACACCGCTCGGCAGACTCGGCGTCCCCACCGACATTGCCGGGGCTATCAGATTCCTCGCGGGACCGGAGTCGTCGTGGGCGACCGGAACGTCGGTCACCGTCGACGGCGGCGCGCACTTGCGGCGGGCCCCTGACGTGCAGCCGCGGTTGCGCCAGGAGTTCGGCGACGAGGTGATCGATACTATTCTCGCCGGTCGACCGCCCGAACAGGCCCCTGTCCGGCGATGATTGGTCACCGACGGTGTTGCGAACCTTCGGATGACGTTGCGGCCCTCTTCGGGTGTCGTGACGAGGTGTCGATCCTCGGGATTCCGATGCAGATGGTCGATGAGCCCGATCAGGGCGTTCGGTTCGCTGGGATAGCAGAGGCCCGTTTCGGCCTTCGCAAGGAGCCGGTGACGTCCCACATTCGTCTCGAGGGAAACCTCTTGTGCCACTGGGAGTCCGAAGGCGAGATTGTGCTTCGGTATCCGGCACCGCACATCGATATCCAAGGGGTGGACACGGAGACGCCCCCGCCGTTCCGGAAGGGAACGGCGAGGGCGTCCGAGTGAAGGCCTACTTGTAGCTATAGAAGCCTTCGCCGGTCTTGCGACCCAGGCGACCCGCGTCGACCATGCGGCGCAGCAGCGCCGGCGGAGCGTAATTCGGCTGGGCGAACTCGTCGTACAGCGCCTGCGCGGCGTTGAGGGCGATGTCGAGGCCGACCGTGTCGAGCAGCGTCAGCGGACCCATCGGGTAACCGCAGCCACCCTTCATCGCGTCGTCGATGTCTTCCTTTGTCGCATAACCCGACTCGAGCATCCGAACCGCGTCACACAGGTACGGGATGAGGAGGGCGTTGACGATGAAACCCGCGCGGTCGCCGGCGCGTACCGCCGTCTTCCCGAGCGTGCTCTTGACGTAGTCGTACACCTCGTTCGCGGCGGCATCGTCGGTGGTGAGCGCGGAGATGACTTCCACCAGCGGCATCACCGGCACCGGATTGAAGAAGTGCACGCCGACGACCTGACCGGGACGGTTGGTGGCCTGTGCCATCTTGATGACCGGCAGCGACGAGGTGTTGGTCGCGAGGATGCCGGACGGCTTCACGACGGCGTCGAGCTTGGCGAAGATGTCGGTCTTGATCGACTCGACTTCCGGCGCCGCTTCGATGACCAGGTCGCGGTCGGCGAGATCGGCGATCTCGGTGGTGACGCGAACCCGCGCGATGGCGGCGTCGGCGTCTTCCTGGGTGATCTTGCCGCGGGTGACGCCCTTGCCGATCGAGGTGCTCACCCGTTCGCGTGCCGCGTCGGCGAATTTCTCGCTCGTCTCGAGCACGATGACGTCGCTGCCGGCCTTTGCGCACACCTCGGCGATGCCCGCACCCATCGTGCCGCCGCCGACTACGCCTACCAGTTGTACTGCCACGGAAATACTCCTCGGATCCGAAATTCTGTCCAGGTGAAGGTACTGCCGCGGGGTCAGCGAAGCAGAGCGCGGGACATGACGACGCGCTGGATCTGGTTGGTGCCCTCGTAGATCTGGGTGATCTTGGCGTCGCGCATCATGCGCTCGACCGGGAAGTCGGTGGTGTAGCCGGCGCCGCCGAACAGCTGCACGGCGTCGGTGGTGACCTCCATGGCCACATCGGACGCGAAGCATTTCGCGGCCGCGGAGATGAAGCCGAGGTTCGGCTCGCCGCGCTCGGCGCGCGCTGCGGAGGTGTACACCATCAGCCGTGCTGCCTCGACCTTCATGGCCATGTCGGCGAGCATGAACTGCACGCCCTGGTTGTCGGAGATCGGCTTGCCGAACTGCTTGCGGTCCTTCGTGTAGGCGATCGCCGCGTCGAGTGCGCCCTGTGCCAGGCCCACAGCCTGCGCGCCGATCGTCGGGCGGGTGTGGTCGAGTGTCGCGAGCGCGGTCTTGAAGCCGGTGCCGGGCTCACCGACGATGCGGTCGCCGGGGATGCGGCAGTTCTCGAAGTACAGCTCGGCGGTGGGCGAGCCCTTGATGCCGAGCTTCTTCTCCTTCGGCCCGACGACGAAGCCCTCGTCGTCCTTGTGGACCATGAACGAGGAGATGCCGTTGGCGCCCTTGTCGGGATCGGTCACGGCCATCACGGTGTACCAGCTGGACTTGCCGCCGTTGGTGATCCAGCACTTCGAGCCGTTGAGGATCCAGTCGTCGCCGTCGGCCTTCGCGCGGGTACGCATCGACGCGGCATCGGAACCGGCCTCCCGCTCGGAGAGCGCGTAGGACGCCATGTCCCCGTTGACGAGGTCGGGCAGCACCCTCGCCTTGAGCTCGTCGGAACCGCGCAGGATCAGACCCATGGTGCCGAGCTTGTTGACGGCCGGGATCAGCGACGACGAGCCGCACACACGCGCGACCTCTTCGATCACGATGCAGGTGGCGATCGAGTCGGCGCCCTGGCCCTGGAACTCCTCCGGGACGTGGATGGCGTTGAAGCCCGACCGGTTGAGGGCGTCGAGGGCTTCCTGGGGGAAGCGGGAGTTCTCGTCGACATCCTTCGCGTACGGGGCGATTTCCTTTTCGGCGAGCGCGCGGATCGCCTCGCGGAGAGCATCGTGTTCTTCGCTGAGCTGGAACAGATCGAAAGCGGCGTTGAGGGCCATGAGGGTGGGGACTCCTATCGGCACGCGGTGCCATTCCTGAAGGGGGATCCGCGCCTAGTCTACTGACTCGATACGGCGCGACGTGGCGTAATTAGTCAATTGTAAGCACGGCACTGAGTGCCAGGTCAATGCCGAATTGGATTGGATCCGAAAGAGGGGTCGGCTTCGAGCTGGCGTCGCACCTGCTCGGCCACTTCGGCCGGTGACGCATCCGGCGGATACGTCACCACAGTCACGGCACGCGGTGCCTGCAGCGCGGTGTCGCCCCCGCGCCCCGGCACGACTCCGAAGGTGCGACGTAATTCGAACAACTCCCGTGCGAGCGCCTCGGACGTGGCGGTCTCGTCACCGCGGATCATCGCGCGCAGCAGGAAGTTGTGCGCCGAGGTCATCGCCGCAGCGAAGCTGACGATCCGGATCGGCTTCTCTCCTGGCACCGCCGCCCGGAGAAAGTCGGTGAACAACCGCTCGTAACGGTAGGTCGTGACCAGTTCCCGCTCGCGCAGCGCCGGCACCCGCTGCACGACCCGATAGCGCCACACCGACAGTTCCCGTCGGTCCCGGAAATGGCCGAACACGAGTTGAGCGGCGTCGGACGCCGCGGCCCACGGATCGTCGAAGCGGCCGGACAGGTACTCCGAGACCTGGTCGAGCAGTGACTCGTGGTCGGCGAAGATCACGTCTTCCTTCGAGCGGAACTGCCGGAAGAACGTCCGCCGCGACACTCCCGCGGCAGCCGCGATCTGCTCCACCGTCGTCGACTCGTACCCGTACTCCGTGAACAACCGGATCGCCTGCGTGACTACATGCACCCGGAACTGCGCGGGATCGGGTCCCGCAGCATCGGGACGACGGGTGGAACCTGCTCCGGAGTTCATGTCTCGAGTATCCAAGATCGCTGCGCCCCGCAGGTCAGGACTGCCGCCCCTCCGCCGCGCGCAACTCGAATTTGAGGATCTTGCCCGTCGAGGTGCGGGGCAGATCGAGCGGGAAGACGATATCGCGGGGAACCTTGTACCCGGCCAGCAACGAGCGGGTGTAGGAGATGATCTCCTCCGCGGTCGCGGTAACCTCCGGCTTCAGGATCACAAAGGCTTTCGGACGCTCTCCCCACTTCTCGTCGGAAACCCCCACCACCGCGACGTCGAGCACGGCGGGATGGCTGATGATCGCCTGCTCCACCTCGACCGTCGAGATGTTCTCGCCGCCGGAGATGATGATGTCCTTCGCGCGGTCCTTGAGCTGGATGTATCCGTCCGGGTGCATCACGCCGAGGTCGCCGGTGTGGAACCAGCCGCCCTGGAACGCTTCCGCCGTGGCCTCGGGATCCTTGTAATAGCCGAGCATCACATTGTTGCCGCGCAGCACGATCTCGCCCATCGTTTCGCCGTCGGCGGGGACGTCGTTCATGTTGTCGTCGACGATGCGCGCGGTCTCGGCCTGCAGCATGCCGACACCCTGTCGCGACAGCAGCGCCGCGCGTTCGTCACCGGTCTTGTCGTCCCAGGAGTCCTGGTATTCGCAGATCGTGTAGGGCCCGTACACCTCGGTGAGCCCGTACACGTGCACGACGGTGATGCCGATCTTCTCGAGCTGCGCGATCACGGTCGGTGACGGCGGCGCACCGGCGGTGGTGATGTGCAGCGGCCGGTCCAGCGAATGCGCCTGGTCGGCGTTGGCAATCGTCGAGCACACCGCGGGCGCACCGCACAGGTTGGTGACACCGAGGTTGTCGATGGCGTCCCACACCGCGTCGGCCCGCACAGCACGCAGGCAGATGTGGGTGCCGCCGGCCGCGGTGACCGCCCACGGTGTGCACCAGCCGTTGCAGTGGAACATCGGCAGCGTCCACAGGTATTTGCTCTTCCCGGTGAAGCCGTTGTGGAACGTCTCTCCCAGGGAGTTGAGGTAGGCGCCGCGATGCGTGTACATCACGCCCTTCGGCTTACCCGTGGTGCCCGACGTGTAGTTGAGGGTGATCACGCCGAGCTCGTCGTCCACACTCCACGGCAGCGGGGTGGTGTCGACGGTGTCGGCGAGCGCGAGGAACTCGTCGTATCGTCCGGTCACCACGCCGGCGGGCACGTCCGGGTACGGCACGGTCGAGTCCGGGATCTCGATGATGTCGGTGACCGTCGGAACGTTCTCGCGCACCCCGGTGACCGAGCCGACCAGTTCGGAGTCGACGAACAGCAGCGACGTCTCCGAGTGGTTGAGGATGTATTCGAGTTCCGGCCCGGCCAACCGCGAGTTGAGCGCGATGAGCACTCCGCCCGCGAGAGGGACCGCGAAGTGCGCGATGAGCATCTCGGGGACGTTCGGCGTCAGGTATGCGACCCGGTCACCCGGCTGGATCCGGCTGCGCAGCACCCGGGCGAGGCGCTGGGTTTCGTCGGCGAACTCGGCGTAGCTGTAGCGACGGTCACCATGAACGATCGCGGTGCGGTCGGGGAACACCGACGCCGAACGCTCCAGGAATCGCAGTGGGCTGAGCGGGGTGTGGTTGGCAGTCGCGGTGGACACAGGTACCTCCGGGCGGGTGTTTCGAGAAGGGGCGCTGATGTGATGGTCGCAACAGCGGACGCAGTGGAGGTTATGAATCACCAGATCGGCACCGCTACCCTCCGAAGAGGGTGTTCGGGGATGCGGTTCGTGTGGGGGATGCGGGAGGAGATCGGTGAGCGCTGTGACGGCCGTCGACCGAACGTGTCTGCTGCGGCCGAGCGACGTGGATGCCCTCCGCGCCGAATTGCGGGCACTGCGCTCGTCCACGGACCTGCCCGTCCTGTTCGGCGGAACGGTCCACGGGCCGGACTTGGTGCTGTCCGGGTTCGTCGGTACCCGCAGCCGTGTCCTGCGGAATCTGGTGATCAGTTCCGAGCGGGGTCTCGGTGGCCGCGTCATCGCCGAGCAGCGGCCCGGTGCCGTCGCCGACTATTTCCACTCGGCCCACATCACCCATGACTACGACCGGGAGGTTGCGGGGGAGGGTATCGAGTCGCTGCTCGCGGTTCCCGTCGTGGTGGGCGGACGTACCCGCGCCGCCCTGTACGGCGGGTTGCGAGCCGGCCTGCCCATCGGTGACGTCGTCGCCGAACGGGTGATGCGGGCGGCGCGCGCGCTGGCACGTGAGATCGAGATCCGCGACGAGGTCGACCGGCGCGTCCAGCTTCTCGAAACCGCGCGCGACACCGAGTGCAGCGCCGCGCCGCTACCCGCCGCGGTCTCCGAAGTTATTACGGAGAGCTTCCTGAAGATCCGTGAAATCGCTTCGAGGACAAGCGATCCCACCGCTCTGATGCAGCTCGGGGAGGTCGAAGCGGCACTGCGTACTGTCGCCGGCAGGCCGTCGACCTCTGGTGTCCACCTGACGGAACGGGAACGTGAGGTGCTCGCATACGTCGCGCTCGGCTGCCGGAACGCGGAGATCGGCGACCGGCTCGGCCTGACCGTGCAGACCGTCAAGAGCTACCTCAAGCATCTGATGGCCAAGCTCGAAGTGCGCAGCCGTCACGAAGCGGTCGTCGAGGCGCGTCGTCAGGGCCTGCTCCCGTGACGGTGCACTACCTCGATCGCTGCCCCGTCTTCACGCGCGCGTAGAAGGCCCGGACGCGGCGGCGTACCCGCCACGACAGCCGCGCGAGCCGCCCGGCCGGCAACGGTCCGGTGTCGTACCGGACGGTGACCGTGTCGCCGGGATGCACGAGCACCGCGCCGGGCTCGGGCACCGCCCGGCGCAGAGGCCAGCTCCCGTCGACATCGTCGACGTCGCGGCCGAGTCCGGTGAGATATTCGGCGAAGTTACGTTGACGTTCGGCGTGCCATGCCGCCTGGTCGGCCATGATGTCGAGCTCGGCGAGCTGCGGAAAGCGGGTCACCAGCGCGCGGGTCAGATACCCGGCGGCGAGCGCATCGGCCTGTGCTTCGTGTGCGCACGACAGCGTCACGCCGTATGCGTCGCACACCGCCTGCAGGGTGCGTTTGCCCGTTCGCTCCCGGTCCATTTCGCGGTCGATGACGTAGGGATCGACGACCGTGCCGATGTCGAGCGCGGGTAAACCGAGGCGGCCGCCCTCTGCCTCGATGATCGTCAGGTCGTAGCTGGCGTTGAACGCCACGACGACGTACCCACGCTCCCATGCGTCGCACAGCGCCGCACGGATCTCCCGGTACCCGGTGAGATAGTCCATGCCCTCGGCTCGCGCGTGTTCGGTGGTGATGCCGTGGATGGCGGTGGTCTCCGCCGGAATCGGGATCCCCGGATCGAGCAGCCAGGTGCGGGAGTCGACGCGATCGCCGTCGAACGTCGCCACGCACGCCGACACGATGCGCGCGACCCGGGGGTCGCGGTCGGTTGTTTCGAGGTCGAATGCGCAGATGGGTCTGTCTGGCCAGTGCGTCATTCTCGAAGTCCTCGCGTCGGTCTGCCGGTGATCGGTGTTGCTTCCGGCATTGTGGCGGGAGGCACCGACACGACGAGAATTCTCATGGGTCGCAAGCGTACGGATGCAGGGTCACCCCGAGAATCGGACATGCGGGTGCGTATATGCCGTCGCCGGATTTCCGCTGGACACGGTGCACCGTGTGAGCGACTTCACCGCAGTCCCGTGTGTCGATGACGTGGGACAATGGAGAACGTCGGCTCGCGGGCTCCTGCGGACTCGTCGGATATGGGTTCGCCGTCCCGCGTTCGCACGCGTTCTACGGTGCTGCGCATCGAGGGACGGTGCGGAGGTCGCTCGGACCGCGGAGACACCCGCGACATGGGCGATCGAGCGCGACGTCACGCGTACAGGAAGTTGCATGCATGCAGTTCTCGGCAGGTCAGATCATCGTTCACCCCCACCACGGCCCCACCACCGTCACCGACGTCACCAGCCGCATCATCAAGGGCGCCTCCGTCACGTACCTGGGCCTCCGTGTGCACAAAACCGATATGACGGTCCACGTACCGTTCGACCGGGCCGAAGAACTCGGGCTGCGCAAGGTCTACGACACCGATGAGCTTGCAGAGTTGTTCGACGTGCTGCGCGCTCCCACCGGTCACGAGGAAGAGGCCTGGTCGCGGCGGTTCAAGGACAACCAGGAGAAGATCAAGCTCGGTGATCTGCTCGTCACTGCCGGTGTGGTGCGCGACCTCACGCGACGCGAGCGGGATCGGGGACTGTCCACGGGCGAGAAGAACATGCTCCGCACGGCTCGTCTGCCCGTGGCCACCGAACTGGCCCTGGCGCTGGAGGTCAGCGACGAGAAGGCGGAAGGCCTGATCGACGCGGCCATTCTGGATCCCGAATCGCACCGCGACCGCGAGCAGACCGCAGTCGGCTGACGGCTGTTCCGCCGCATCGGATGTGCGTCGCGGCTCGCGATGCGACGATGTGCGCATGGACCTGCCGGTGGTGCCACCCATCCTGCCGATGCTCGCCAAGGTCGCGTCCGCGGTGCCGTCCCAGCCCGACGAGGGACCTCCGCAGTGGTCGTACGAACCCAAGTGGGACGGCTTCCGCGCCGTGGTGTTCCGCGACGGGGACGAGGTGGTGCTCTCGTCCCGCGGCGGCAAGGATCTCGGGCGGTACTTTCCCGAACTCGTCGACGCGGTGCGTGCGGAACTACCGGCGCGCTGCGTCGTGGACGGCGAGATCGTGGTGCCGCGACAACGCGACGGTCGCACCCGGCTGGACTGGCAGTCGTTGTCGGAACGTATCCATCCCGCGGCGAGCCGGGTCGAGATGCTCGCCGAGCAGACCCCGGCGCAGTTCGTCGGTTTCGACCTGCTGGCACTGGGCGACACCGATCTGATGAACCGGCCGTTCTCCGAGCGGCGATCCCGGCTGCGCGCCGAGGTGGGCGGCGGGCCCAGTTGTCACGTGACCGTGTCGACCACCGACTCGGCGACGGCGCAACACTGGTTCGAGACGTTCGAGGGCGCGGGGCTCGACGGCGTGGTCGCCAAACGTCTCGACGGCATCTACCTGCCCGACAAACGAGAGATGTTGAAGCTCAAGCACGCTCGAACCGCCGACTGCGTGCTGATGGGATACCGCAAGCACAAGAAAGTCGTCGACGGTGTCGGATCGTTGCTGCTCGGGATGTATCACGACGGCGAGCCTGTCATGGTGGGCGGCGCATCGGCGTTCACAGCGGAGCGTCGCCGGGAACTGCTCGACGAACTACAGCCGTTGCGGGTGGGCGACGACGTGGTCGCCGAAGGTGAACCGACCCGGTGGCGCTCGTCGGTCGACCGCAGCTGGATCCCGCTGCGGCCGGAGCGGGTACTCGAGGTGGCCTACGACCAGATGGAGGGCACGCCCGAGGTCGGGATGCGGTTCCGCCACGCGGCCAGGTTCCTCCGATGGCGCCCGGACCGGGATCCACACAGTTGCACCTACGACCAGCTGGACGTGCCGGTGCGGTACGACCTCGCCGACGTGCTCGACCGAACGGAGGACTGACCGTGGCAACCGCGAAGCGATCACCCGCCGAGGAACTCGACGTCGACGGCGTGCCGGTGCGACTGTCGAATCCGGACAAAGTGTACTTCCCGAACCTCGGTGCGTCCGGCGGGACGAAACGGCACCTCGTCGAGTACTACCGCACCGTGACCACCACCCTCGGTGCCCCACTGCTGGGTGCATTGCGTGATCGCCCCACTCATCTTCAGCGGTTCCCGGACGGAATCGAGGGGGAGGAGATCTATCAGAAGCGGGCACCGGCGAAACGGCCCGAGCATGTCGCCACGTGCGAGATCACCTTCCCATCCGGCCGCACCGCGGACGCGCTGTGGGTCCGCTCGGCGGCGGACGTGGTGTGGGCCGCGAACCTGGGCACCGTCACCTTCCATCCGTGGGCGGTGCGCTGTGGGGACGCCGACCGGCCGGACGAACTGCGCATCGACCTCGACCCACAGCCCGGCACGGATTTCGACGATGCTCGGGCAGTGGCGCTCGAGGTGGTACGGCCGCTGCTCGACGAACTGGGATTGGTCGGCTTTCCGAAGACGTCCGGGGGACGAGGCCTGCACGTGTACCTGCGGATCGTGCCGGAGTGGGATTTCGTGGGCGTGCGGCGTGCCGGGATCGCGCTCATGCGGGAGATCGAACGCCGCAGCGACGGTCGCGCGACGACGGCCTGGTGGAAGGAGGAACGCGGCGAACGGCTGTTCCTCGACTACAACCAGAACGCGCGGGACAAGACGATTGCCTCGGCGTATTCGGTGCGCCGCACCCCGATCGCGACGGTGTCGACCCCGTTGACGTGGGACGAGCTGGCCGATGCCGAACCCGACGACTTCACGATCGTGACCGTGCCCGACCTGCTCGCGCGGCGCGGCGACCCCATGTCCTCCCTCGACGACACCGCGCACTCGCTCGACGTGCTGCTCGAGATGGCGGACCGCGACGCCGCCGCCGGCCTCGGCGACCTGCCGTATCCCCCGAACCATCCGAAGATGCCCGGCGAACCGCAGCGGGTGCAGCCCTCGCGCGACACCGACCGGAGGAACCCGGACTGAAGGTGCGGGGCGTGGGTCCGGGCGAAAATCGTGTCCCGCTCGTTGCCCGCACTGTGAAGCACACCTACTTGAAACTCCCTAGACTGTCTCCGGGGCCAGCTCGTCGAAGACTCAGGAGGCCGTTGCCGTGCCGTGTGCAACGTGGATGACCAAGGTGTCGGGCCGAGTTCTCGGAGCCGGGGTGGTCTTCGTCGCGGCTGCCGGCAGTGCGCTCGGCGTCGCGGGCTCCGCGCACGCGGCGACCACGTGCTCGGCACCCCCGGGCGCCGAGGCGTCCATCGTCCAGATCCAGGGCTCCGAAGGGTGCGGGGCGAACACGGACACCACCGGCGCGGCGTGGAGCCACGGTAGCGGCGGTGTCGGTTTCGCGGACGCGAAGGACGGCTCGACGGTGGTGGCCGCGGGTGCAGACGGCGGCGTGGGCGCCGGCGAGAGTCGCGGCGGACAACTCGCCGCAGTCGGCTTCGGGGCCGAGGCACTGGCGCTGGGCGTGCTCGACAACCCCGCTACGGCGGTCGTCGTGGCAGGACCGCAGTCGCAGGCCTACGTCGGTGACGTCGACGACCCGATCTTGTGCGAGGGCGATATGGCGTCGGCGGTGAACTTCACGACCGGGCGTGGTTGCGCCGTGTTCGGTTCGTGGCGCTACGTGTCGCCGGCTTCCTGAACCTCAGCCTACAGTCTGTACGCAAACTCTTCCGTCAACCTTCTTTCGCGCGTAGCCTGACCGAAATGTTCGAGGGGAGACGTCGATGACGGTCGCAATGGGGATCGTTCCGGTCGCGGGTGAGCCACTGCCCGCGACCGAAATGCACGTGGATCATCGGTTTCTGGCATTGGCGGATCGCTTCTTCGCCCTCTACCGGCAACCGCATCAGGGCGGCGGCGCGCTCACGGCGTACCTCCACGGCGAGAAGGTGCTCGACATCTGGGCCGGATCGGCCGACCGCAACCGCCGCTGGGCCGGCGACACGATGGCGCTGTCGTTCTCGACCGGTAAGGGTGTCGCGTCGACGGTCGTGCACCGGCTCGCCGATCGCGGGCTCATCGACTACTTCGCGCCCGTCGCGCAGTACTGGCCCGAGTTCGCGGCGGCCGGAAAAGAAGCCATCACCGTGGCCGATGTGATGACCCATCGCGCCGGTCTGCACCGGATCCGCGGCCTGGTACCGGGCACCCACGGGATCCTCGACTACGACACCACGGTGGCCGCGCTCGCGGCCGCGCGCCCGGATCGGCGGCGACACCAGTCGTCCGGCTATCACGCGGTCACCTACGGCTGGCTGGTCGCGGAGATCGTGCAACGGGTGACCGGGAAGGCGTTCGTCGACGTGGTCGACGAGGAGATCGCCACGCCGCTCGGCACCCCGGATTTCTGGTACCGGGTACCGCCGCGCGAGCGCCACCGCATCGCGCCGCTCTTCCCGCGCCTCAACCCCGCCGGTCTCCACTGGGGTCTGAGCGCGTCGTTGCTGTCCCGGGTGGCCCCCACCCGCGGCCTCGCGGAGGCTGCCATGCCGGACGGATTCGACGACCTCGTGCGAGATCCGGCCGTCCACGATTCGGTGATGCCCGGCTGGAACGGTGTGTTCACCGCCCGCTCGCTGGCACGGATGTACGGCGCGATCGCGGCCGGCGGCACCATCGACGGCGTGCAGTTCCTGAGGCCCGAGACGATCGCCGCCATGGATGAGGTGCGGGTGCGCAGTCGCGACCACGTGCTCGGGGTGCCCATGGCGTGGCGGCTGGGGTACCACCAGCCGATCTTCGCGAGCCTCGAGCGTCCCCGCGGCGCGCTCGGCCACTACGGCGTAGGTGGTTCGGGGGCGTTCGCCGATCTCGATTCCGGTCTGTCGGTCGGGTTCGTCACCAACCGGCTCGGCAGCGGTCCGATGCCGCTCGGCGATCTGCGCCTGGCGCGTCTCGGGACGGTGGCGCGGGAGCTCGCTCGAAAAGCATGATTTCGCGGGTTATTTCACCGTTTCCGGCACGCCGGGAGGCCGGAAGCGGGCAGTATCCGACACAGGGCAGTCAGGCTGCCGACGTCGATACGAAGGAGCACCGCGATGAGCCATGTGTACCGAGTGATCGAGGTGGTCGGTTCGTCGACCGTGGGCATCGACGACGCGATCGCCAAGGCGGTAGCGCGCGCCGCGGAGACCACGCGGCATCTCGAATGGTTCGAAACGGTCAATGTGCGAGGCCATATCGACGACGGTGCGGTCGCGCACACGCAGGTCACCCTCAAGATCGGGTTCCGGATCGAGTCGGGCGACGAATTGTCCGACTAGACCGTTCTCTTTTATGTAAATCTGCTGTTAGAGTGTGAGAATGTAATTCTCGACCAAGGCTGTAACGTGTTATAGTCTGGGGCTTGCTCGACATACCCCAACCGGCACTCTCAGGCAGGGATCCACAGTGGCTTATGTAATCACCCAGGCATGTTGCAACGACGCCTCCTGCGTCGAGGTATGCCCGGTCAACTGCATACACCCGACGCCCGACGAAGCGCCGTTCGCGACCACCGAGATGCTCTACATCGATCCCGAGACGTGCATCGACTGCGGGGCGTGCGTGGACGAGTGCCCGGTCGACGCGATCGCCGCGGACAACGAACTCACGGTCGCGCAGGAGCCGTACCTCGAGATCAATGCCGCCTATTACGAGCGCTACCCCATCGGACCGGACTGGCCCGAACTGCGCTCTCGGAGAAAGATCCCGGCCGAGCTGGGCACCTTGCGCGTCGCGATCGTCGGTTCCGGACCGGCCGCCTGCTACGCGGCCCTCGACCTCGTCGGGCACTCCTGCGTGCAGGTCGACATCTTCGATCGGCTGCCCACCCCGTTCGGGCTGGTGCGCGCGGGAGTAGCGCCCGACCACCAGAGCACCAAGACCGTCGGAGAACTGTTCCGCAGCGCGATCGGCCACAAGAACACCCAGTGCTGGTTCAACGTCGAGGTCGGCGCCCACCTCACGCACGAGGATCTGCTCGCACACCACCATGCCGTGATCTACGCGGTCGGCGCGGCGAGCGATCGGCGCCTCGGTGTCCCCGGCGAAGACCTGCCCGGCTCGCACGCCGCCACCGAATTCGTCGCCTGGTACAACGGACATCCCGACTTCGCCGACCGGCAGTTCGATCTGTCCGGTGAGCGCGCGGTGATCATCGGCAACGGCAACGTGGCCCTCGACGTCGCGCGTGCCCTCGTCATGGATCCCGAGGACCTGGCCCGCACCGACATCGCCGACCACGCGGTCGAAGCCCTGCGCAATTCGAACATCCGCGAGGTCGTGGTCGTGGGACGACGCGGACCCGCGCAGGCCGCCTACACCAACCCCGAACTGCTCGCCCTGTCGCAGCTCGAGGGTATCGACGTGATCGTCGATCCCGCCGAGGTCGAACTCGACCCGGTCAGCCAGGCCGTTCTCGACGATCCCGAAGTCGCGCCGTGGACCACGCTCAAGGTGCGGCAGGTCGAAGGTTTCGCGGCCGCTACTCCGAACCCGGCGAACAAGCGCATCGTGCTGCGGTACCTCGCGTCACCCGTCGAGATCGGCGGAGACGGCAAGGTCGACTCGATCACGCTCGAACGCAACGAACTCGTCGAGGTGGACGGTCGGCTCGAAGCGCGGCCCACCGGGCAGACCGAAACCCTCGAAACCGGCCTCGTGCTGCGCTCGATCGGCTACCGCGGCACCCCCGTCCCCGACCTTCCGTTCGACGAACGCCGCGGCGTGATCCCCAACAATGCGGGGCGCGTCGTCGACCCCGAGACAGGTGACCCCATTCCGGGTGTGTACACGGCCGGGTGGATCAAACGCGGCCCGAGCGGTGTGATCGGCACCAACAAGCAGTGCTCGGGCGAGACCGTCGAGCAACTCGTCGAAGATTTCGTCGCCGGACGGCTCCCCGAGCCGGTCGCCGACCGCGAGAAGCTGTCCGCGCTCGTCGCCGAGCGCCGGCCGGACTACGTCGACTACCGCGGCTGGCAGCAGATCGACAAGCAGGAAAAGGCGCGCGGCGCGGCCGCCGGACGGTCTCGGGCGAAATTCGTTTCGATCGACGAGTTGCTGGCTGCATCGCGGAAAGAGACATAAGGACTTTCGAAACACTTCTGCCTCTGATCTGCATCTTTGTGCTCGTGAGCCTCACCCGAATTGCTCACGTGCATTTCACGTGTGTCTAATGAGCATGTACGCAGCACCGCAATGGGGGCATACGAAGATGCGGTGCACCGTCGAACGATGGGTTGTGGAATGTTCGAAACGCAGGCATTGACGAGCCGGGGGAAGACCCGACGACGATCCGCGCGAGTGGTCGCCGCACTGGCAGGCGCGGCCGCGGTCGCCCTGTCGATGGCCGGTCCCGCGAGCGCGGCGCCGCTGTGGCCCGGAGGACCGGACGCGCCGAGCGTCGAAGAACTCATCCAGGGATTCGTGCCGCCCACGGGGTCGCAGGCACCAGTCCTGCCTGCTCCGCCGGCGGCAGCAGCCCCGTTCTCCGCACCTTCGGTCAATCCGTCCAGCGGCGAGACGGTGGGCGTCGCGCAGCCGATCATCATCCGCTTCAACGAAGCGGTCGGCGACCGTGCCGCAGCCGAACGCGCCATCGGGATCACCACGCAGCCCCCGGTCGGGGGACACTTCTACTGGGCCTCGAACACCCAGGTGCGGTGGAAGCCGTTCGAATTCTGGCCGGCCCATACGGCCGTGACCGTCAACGCCGGCGGCACCCAGTCGTCTTTCACGGTCGGCGACGCGCTCGTCACGGTCGCGGACAACAACACCAAGACCATCACCGTGACCCGCAACGGTGAGGTCGTGCGGACCATGCCGACGTCGTTCGGCAAGCCGGGTTACGACACCCCCAACGGCACCTACATCGTCGGTGAGCAACTCCGCGACATGTACATGGACTCGTCGACCTACGGTGTCCCGGTCGACTCGCCCGAGGGCTACCGCACCTACGTCGAGTACGCCACCCGGATGTCCAACAGCGGCATCTTCCTCCATGCTGCTCCGTGGTCCGAGTGGGCACAGGGCAACACCAACGTCAGCCACGGCTGCCTCAACGTGAGCACCGCGGACGGCAAGTGGTTCTTCGAGAACGCGAAGAAGGGCGATCCGGTGATCGTGCAGAACACCGCCGGTGGCACTCTCAACGGCTGGGACGGCCTCGGAGACTGGAACCTGTAGTCCTTCCACCTCCCGCAACCGACGCCGGCGCGTATTTCATACAGGAAGTACGCGCCGGCGTCGGTTCGATGTAACCTGCGGTTCGTTCCTGACGTCCACACTGCCGCAGTGCGATCGAGTCCGGAACGAACACTGCCGCAAGCCGGCCGGAGCCTGCGGCTCCGCCCGTGGGGCGACTATGCGCTCTTCGCTGTACTGCTGGGACCGAATCTTGCCCTGCTGATCCTGTTCACCTACCGCCCGTTGGTGGACAACATACGGCTCTCCTTCTTCGAGTGGAACATTTCGAATCCCACGTCGACATTCGTGGGCTTCGACAACTACCGCGAGTGGTGGGATCGCTCCGACAGTTGGCAGATCGTCGGCAACACGGTCGTATTCACCGTCGCGGCCGTCGTCGGATCGATGGTGATCGGTCTCGGACTTGCTCTGCTGTTGGACCGAAAGCTCCTGGGCCGCAATCTGGTCCGTTCCACCCTCTTCGCGCCGTTCGTCATCTCGGGTGCTGCCGTCGGCGTCGCATTCCAGTTCGTCTTCGATCCGAACTTCGGTCTGGTGCAGGACCTTCTGGATCGAATCGGGATCGCCGCCCCGAACTTCTACCAGGATCCCACGTGGGCGCTGGTGATGGTCACCGTCACCTACATGTGGAAGAACCTGGGCTACACCTTCGTCATCTATCTCGCGGCCCTGCAGGCACTGCGCCCGGAGCTGAGCGAAGCCGCTGCCATCGACGGCGCCTCCGGCGCAACGACATTCCGCCGCGTGATCTTGCCGCAACTGCGGCCCACGACATTCTTCCTGTCGATCACGGTGCTGCTCAATTCGTTCCAGGTGTTCGACATGATCAATGTGATGACGCGTGGAGGTCCCCTCGGCACCGGCACGACCACGATGGTCTACCAGATCTACGACGAATCGTTCCGGAACTTCCGCGCGGGCTACGGCGCGACCGTCGCCACCATCATGTTCGTGGTGCTGCTCGCGGTGACCGTGTATCAGGTGCGCATCATGGACGGGGGCGACAAACGATGACCGCTGTCGCGGACAAGCCGGTCGTTCACACCGAACCGGTGCCGCCCGAAACCCGGCACCATCGCCGGCGCGAACGTACCGTGACGGTGCTCGCCTACGCGGCGATGGTGTGCGTGCTGCTGATCGTCGCGTTGCCCCTGTACTGGATCGTGGTGACGTCGTTGAAGGAACGCCCCGACATCTACACGATCCCGGTGACCTGGTGGCCGAGCGTGTTTCATCCGCAGAATTACTCCGAAGCCGTCGAATCGGTGGCCTTCGGTATGTTCCTGCGCAACTCGGTGATCATCACGACCGTGCTGGCGAGCGTGAAATTCGTGCTCGGGGTGCTCAGCGCCTACGGGCTGGTGTTCCTGCGTTTCCCGGGCAAGAACCTGGTATTTCTCGTAATCATCGCTGCGCTGATGGTGCCCAACCAGATCACCGTCATCTCCAATTACGCGCTCGTTTCGGAGTGGGGTTGGCGCAATCCTTTTCAAGGAATCATCGTGCCGCTGGCAGGCGTCGCGTTCGGTACCTTCCTGATGCGCAACCACTTCCTGTCGATTCCTGCGGAGATCATCGAGGCGGCGCGCATGGACGGCGCCGGACCGTTCCGGTTGCTGTGGCGGGTGGTGCTTCCGGTCTCGGGGCCGACGATGGTCGCCTTCGCGCTCATCACGGTGGTCAACGAATGGAACGAATACCTGTGGCCGTTCCTGATGGCGGACGACGCATCGGTGGCGCCGCTGCCGATCGGGCTGACGCTGCTGCAGAACAACGACGGTGTCACCAATTGGGGGCCCGTGATGGCAGGCACCGTGCTGACGATGCTGCCGATCCTCGCAATTTTTCTTCTCCTGCAACGTCACATGATCAAGGGCCTCACCTCCGGTGCGGTCAAAGGCTGAATTCTCAAGGGAGCTCGGGAATGGGTATCGACATCAACAACCTCGACAGGCGCGGCTTCCTGGGGCTGGCGGGACTCGTGGCCGCGGGTGCGGCCCTCACCGCATGCGCCGGCACCGGCGGCGGCAGTTCGACCGGCGCCTCGGGAACGTCCGCGGCGTCCGGCGACGCGAGCACCATCAACTTCTGGTCCAATCACCCCGGCAAATCCATGGACCTCGAGAAGGAACTGATTTCCCGGTTCCAGGCGCAGTATCCGGATCTGACCGTCAATCTCATCGACGGTGGCAAGAACTACGAGGAAGTCTCGCAGAAGTTCAACGCGGCGCTGTCGGGCGGCGACCTGCCGGACGTCGTCGTACTGTCCGACGTGTGGTGGTTCAACTACGCGATCACCGGTGCCATCACCCCGCTCGACCAGCTCTTCACCGAGGTGGGTGTCGACACAGGCGACTACGTCGATTCGCTGCTCGCCGACTACCGCTACGAGGATCGGCACTTCGCGCTCCCGTACGCGCGCTCGACGCCCCTGTTCTACTACAACAAGCAGGTGTGGGAGCAGGCCGGTCTGCCCGACCGCGGGCCCGAATCGTGGCAGGAGTTCGACGAGTGGGGTCCGCGCATCCAGCAGGTCGTCGGCGACGGCAAATTCGCACACGGGTGGGGCAATGCGAAGGACTACCTCGGCTGGACATTCGAGGGCCCGATCTGGACGTTCGGTGGTGGCTACTCGAATGAGTGGGCACTGAAGTTCTCGGACGAAAAGACCATTGCGGCAGGACAATTCCTCAAGGATATGATCCACACCAAGAAGTACGCGGCCGTCTCCAGCGATATCGCCAACGACTTCGCGGCCGGGCTCATCGGCTCCACCATCGCCTCCACCGGCGACCTCTCCGGCATCAGCAGCAATGCAACGTTCGAGTTCGGCACCGCGTTCCTGCCCGCGCCCGACGGTGTACCCGGATGCCCCACGGGCGGAGCGGGTCTGGCGATTCCCGCGAACATCTCGGATGAGCGCAAGCGCAACGCCCTGAAGTTCGTCGACTTCATCACCAACGGCGACAACACCGCGTACTTCTCGCAGAACACCGGGTACATGCCGGTCCGCAAGTCCGCGGTCGAGACTGCCGACATGAAGAAGTATCTCGACGAGAACCCGAACGCACGTACCGCCGTCGATCAGCTCGCAGTGACCAGGTCGCAAGACTACGCGCGCGTGTTCGTGCCCGGTGGCGACCAGATCATCGGCACCGGTCTCGAACGGATCGCGCTGCAGAACGCGGACGTTGCCACAACCTTCGCCGATGTGCAGCAACAGCTTCAGCGGGTCATCGACCGTCAGATCACACCGAACCTGTAAACGACCGCAGTCGGAGGACAAACAGTGGCTCAGATCAGCTTCCGGAACGTCACCCATCGTTACCCGGGGACGGACCGGCCGGCCGTGGACCGGCTCGAACTGGATATCGCCGACGGCGAGTTCCTGGTTCTGGTCGGTCCGTCCGGATGTGGCAAGTCGACGAGCCTGCGGATGCTCGCCGGTCTCGAGGCGGTCGATTCCGGCCGCGTCGAGATCGGCGGGCGCGACGTGACCGGCGTGCCGCCCAAGGCCCGGGACGTGGCAATGGTCTTCCAGAACTACGCGCTGTATCCGAACATGACCGTCGCCGAGAACATGGCGTTCGCGCTGCAGAACGCGGGGATGAAGAAGCCGGAACGTACGCGACGGGTGCTCGAGGCGGCTCGCATGCTCGAGCTCGAACCGCTTCTGGACCGTAAGCCCGGAAAGCTGTCGGGTGGGCAGCGCCAGCGAGTCGCGATGGGGCGGGCGATCGTGCGGGATCCGGCGGTGTTCTGCATGGACGAACCGCTGTCGAATCTCGATGCCAAGCTGCGTGTGAGCACCCGAGCTCAAATCGCCGAACTGCAGCGGCGCCTGGGCACGACCACCGTGTACGTCACCCACGATCAGGTCGAGGCGATGACGATGGGCGATCGGGTCGCGGTGCTCGACGGGGGCCGCCTGCAGCAGGTGGCGTCTCCGCGCCGGTTGTACGACGATCCGGTCAACACCTTCGTCGCGGGATTCGTGGGGTCACCGGGTATGAATCTGATCGAAGTGCCGGTGGAGGAGGGATCCGTGCGACTCGGCGCCCTGCGTGTGCCCGTGCCGCGGTCGGTCGACGAGAACAGGGTAGTCGTCGGTGTCCGTCCGGAATCGTGGGTTCCGGTGGGCGCGTGGCGCTCCGGGGCGTGGACGGTGCGGGCAGAACTCGTGGAAGAACTGGGAGCGGAGTCCTTCGTGTACGCGGTGCCCGCGGACCCCGCCGAGCGTCCGGCGACCGGGAGGGTGGTGGTGCGGTGGGATCGTCGCGCTCCCGTGAAGTCCGGGGAAGAGATTCATCTGATCCCGAAGTCGGATGAGGTGTACTTCTTCTCCGCTGCGACGGGACGCCGGATCCGGTCGTGAACCGGTCTCTCATGAACCGTCCGGGTCTGCGACGACGAGTTTGTCTCCGTACAACCCGCGTTGGTCTTCGTCGAGGTTCGCATCGGTGACGATCGAGTCGACCTCCTCGATCGTCGCGACCTTGGCGAGTGTGCGGTGTCCGAACTTGGAGTGATCCGCGACGACGACGGTTCGGGCGGCGGCGTCGATCAGGGCACGCTTGATCGGCACCTCGAGGGTGTTGGTGTTGGTGATGCCCGCGACCGGGTCGATGGCGTCGGCGCCGAGAAACGCCCATTCGGCGGAATAGTGCGACATGAACCGCACCGCATGTTCCCCGATGAGGGTGTACACCGACCCGAGGAGTTCGCCGCCGGAGACGAGAAGACGCACATCGGGAAATGCCGCCACGAACTTGGCGATGCGCAGGTCGTTCGTGAGGATCGTCAGCGACGACCTGTGCCGCAGAGCTACCGCGACCTCGTAGGTGGTCGAGCCGCTGTCGAGGATGACGCTGTCGCCGTCTGCCACCAGCGCGGCCGCCGCTGTCGCGATCGCGGTCTTCTCGTGCCGGCGCACTTCCTTCTTGAGGGCGTAGGGAACCTCGAAGGTGGCTCCGTCGACGGGCCGCGCACCGCCGTGCGTGCGTTCGATCTTGCCCTCGCGGGCCATGGCGTCGAGGTCGCGCCGGATGGTCGACGTGTCGACGCCGAGATCGCTGGACAGCGTCTTCGCATCGACGTATCCGTCGGCATGCAGTCGATGGAAGATCTCACGTCGCCGTGCACTCGCGGACACGAATTCTCCTCGGGGCTGTGCGTCTCGGACTGCGCGTCGGGTGGGCGCAGTGAACGACCATAACGCACTTGGTAATTCACCATTGCTCATATATTGACACATACGAGCATATCTGTGCATGATTTCGAGCAGGATATGCGCGAATTCGTGCATTGATCGAGAAGCTTCGCTAAACGACGTTTGTTCGGAGGTCACATGCTGAAGTTGGGATACAAGGCGTCGGCGGAGCAGTTCGGGCCGCGGGAGCTGGTGGAGCTCGGGGTGCTGGCCGAGGCGCACGGGATGGATTCGGCGACGGTGTCGGATCATTTCCAGCCGTGGCGGCACACCGGTGGGCATGCGCCGTTCTCGCTGGCGTGGATGACCGCGGTCGGGGAACGCACCCGGCGGTTGCAGTTGGGGACCTCGGTGTTGACCCCGACGTTCCGGTACAACCCGGCGGTGATCGCGCAGGCGTTCGCGACGATGGGTTGTCTGTATCCGGGGCGGGTGTTTCTGGGGGTGGGCACCGGGGAGGCGCTCAACGAGATCGCCACCGGGTATGCGGGGCAGTGGCCGGAGTTCAAGGAGCGGTTCGCGCGGTTGCGGGAGTCGGTGGCGTTGATGCGGCAGTTGTGGGGTGGGGATCGGGTCGATTTCGAGGGGGAGTACTACAGCACGAGGGGGGCGTCGATCTACGACGTGCCCGAGGCCGGGATTCCGGTGTACATCGCGGCCGGGGGGCCGGTGGTGGCGCGGTATGCGGGCCGGGCCGGGGACGGGTTCATCTGCACGTCGGGTAAGGGGATGGAGCTCTATACCGGCAAGTTGCTGCCGGCTGTGGCCGAGGGGGCGGGTAAGGCCGGGCGGGATGTGGGGCAGATCGACAAGATGATCGAGATCAAGATTTCTTACGATACGGATCCGGAGCGGGCGTTGGAGAATACGCGGTTCTGGGCGCCGCTCTCGCTGACGGCGGAGCAGAAGCACAGTATCGAGGATCCGATGGAGATGGAGGCGGCGGCCGATGCGTTGCCGATCGAGCAGGTCGCCAAGCGGTGGATCGTGGCGTCGGATCCGGACGAGGCGGTCGAGCAGGTGCGGGCGTATGTGGAGGCGGGGCTGACTCATCTGGTGTTCCATGCGCCGGGTCATGATCAGAAGCGTTTTCTGGAGTTGTTCGAGCGGGATCTGGCGCCGCGCCTGCGCGCCCTGGCCTGAGCGGCATACCGCATCCCGGCGTGACGTGGATCGGGCGGGGCGCCCCTCGCGCCGGGGCGCCCCGCATTATGGTGGCATCCATGAGCGTTGCTGCAGGGTCCGTGTCGAGCATCTACATCGCAGCCCCCGAGGGCGACACCGGAAAATCGACCGTCGCGCTGGGCGTACTGCAGATGCTGTGCGCGTCCACGGCGCGCGTCGGGGTGTTCCGTCCCATCGCCCGCTCCGACAGCGCCACCGACTACATCCTCGAACTCCTGCTCGAGCACACCACCGCCGAACTCGACTACGAGGACTGCATCGGCGTCACCTACGACGACGTACACACCGACCCCGACGCCGCATTGAGTGACATCGTCACCAAGTATCACGCCGTGGCGGACCGATGCGATGCCGTCGTCGTGGTCGGAAGCGACTACACCGAGATCGCGAACCCCAGCGAACTGTCGTACAACGCCAGGATCGCCGCGAATCTCGACTCCCCGGTGCTGCTCGTGCTCCGGGGGTCGCGCCGCACACCCGAGGAGATCGCACAGCTCGCCGCTGTGTGCGCGAGTGAACTCGCCGGTCAGCACGCCCACCTCAGCGCGGTGGCCGTGAACCGCTGCAACCCCGAGATGCTCGACGATGTCACGGCCGCGCTCGCCGACCGGAACGAGCCGGTGTGGGCACTGCCGGAGGTGCCCGCTCTGGTGGCGCCGACGATGGCGGAACTGCAGACGGCGATCAAGGGTGGGCTCTACAGCGGTGATCCCGATCTGCTGCAACGCGAAGCGCTGCGCATCATGGTCGGTGGTATGACCGCCGAGCGCATTCTCGAACGACTCACCGAAGGTGTGGTGGTGATCGTGCCCGCCGACCGGACCGACGTACTTCTTGCGCTCGTCAATGCCAATGCAGCCGAGGGATTTCCGACGCTCGCCGGCATCATCATGAACGGTGGCCTGCTGCCGCACCCGGCTGTCGCGCAACTTGTCGCGGGGCTCAAACCGAGCCTGCCTATCCTCACCACCGATCTCGGTACCTTCGACACCGCGTCGGCGGCCGACCGTACACGAGGGCGGATGAGCCTCGGGGCGCACCGCAAGATCGACACCGCCCTCGCGCTGATTGAGCAACGGGTCGACGCACCGACGCTGCTCGAACGGTTACGGCTGCCGCGACCGTTGGTGACGACACCGCAGATGTTCGAATACCAGCTGGTGGACCGCGCTCGGGCGGAGCGACGGCACATCGTGCTGCCGGAGGGAGACGACGATCGGATCCTGCGCGCAGCGGGACGCGTGCTGCAGCGGAGTATCGCGGACCTGACCATCCTCGGCGACGAGACGGCAATCCGCCGCCGTGCCTCACAGCTCGGTGTGGATCTGTCGGCCGCGCGGATCTCCGATCCCCGCAAGTCGGCGTACACCGCCACCTTCGCGGAGGAATACGCGAAGTTGCGTGCCCACAAGGGAATGACACTCGATCGGGCACGCGAAATCATGAGCGACATCTCATATTTCGCAACGATGATGGTCCACCTCGGAATCGCCGACGGCATGGTGTCGGGCGCCGCGCACACCACCGCGCACACCATCCGGCCGTCCCTCGAGATCGTCAAGACCCAACCCGGAGTCTCGACGGTGTCGAGCATCTTCCTCATGTGCCTGTCCGACCGGGTCCTCGCCTACGGTGACTGTGCTGTGGTGCCGGATCCTACGGCCGAGCAGCTCGCCGACATCGCGATCTCCTCCGCTGCCACGGCGGCGCGGTTCGGCATCGAACCGCGTATCGCGATGCTCTCGTACTCGACCGGTGAATCCGGGTCCGGGGCGGACGTCGAAAAGGTCAGGGCCGCCACGGCCCTTGTCCGCGAACGACGCCCGGATCTGCCGGTAGAAGGACCGATCCAGTACGACGCTGCGATCGAACCCTCTGTTGCCAGCACGAAGATGCCGGATTCGGAGGTGGCGGGACGCGCGACGGTGTTCATCTTCCCGGACCTGAACACGGGCAACAACACCTACAAGGCCGTCCAGCGAAGCGCCGGTGCGGTCGCGGTCGGCCCTGTCCTGCAGGGGTTGAACAAGCCCGTCAACGATCTGTCCCGCGGCGCCCTCGTCGAGGACATTGTCAACACGGTGGCGATCACCGCGATCCAGGCACAGGAGGATTGAGTTGTGAACGTCCCGAATCCGGCTACTGCCGGCACCGTCCTGGTCCTCAACTCGGGTTCGTCGTCGATCAAGTTCCAGTTGCTCGACCCGAAGGCCGGGGAGTCGGTGGCGCACGGTCTGATCGAGCGGATCGGCGAGACCGAGGGCCGGATCGTGTTCCACCACACCACCGGAACAGACGAGCACGTCGGAGCGATCCCCGATCACCGGTCCGGGCTGCGCAAGGTACTCGAAATGCTCGAGGGGCTCGGACGACCGCTGCTCGAGGTGGGGATCATCGCGGTCGGACATCGACTGGTGCACGGTGGCGACGTCTTCCACGAGCCCACCCTCATCGACGACGAAGTGGTCAAGACCGTCTCCGATCTGTCCGTCCTTGCGCCCCTCCACAATCCGGCGAATGTGGTCGGCATGGAAGTCGCCCGTGAGGAACTGCCGGACGTGCCGCATGTCGGAGTGTTCGACACGGCGTTCTTCCACACGCTGCCCGCGGCGGCCGCCACCTACGCGATCGACCGGGACATCGCGCGCGAACACCGCATCCGCCGTTACGGTTTCCACGGCACGTCCCACGAATACGTCTCGGGCCGTGCCGCGGAGTTCCTCGGCCGGGACATTCGCGAGCTCAATCAGGTGGTGCTGCATCTCGGAAACGGGGCGTCGGCATCCGCGATCGCCGGTGGGCGTCCCGTGGACACGTCGATGGGACTCACCCCCCTCGAAGGCCTTGTGATGGGAACCCGTTGCGGTGACATCGATCCGGGGGTGCTGATGCATCTCAATCGCGCGGCCGGAATGGATGTCGACGCGATCGACGAGGTGCTCAACCGCCGGTCGGGGCTCAAGGGCATGTCGGGGGTCAACGATTTCCGCGCACTGCTGGAGTTGATCGCCGGCGGGGACGACGACGCGAAGCTCGCTTACGACGTGTACGTGCACCGACTGCGCAAGTACATCGGGGCGTATCTCGTCGAACTCGGCGGTATCGACACCATCGTCTTCACCGGCGGCGTGGGGGAGAACAACGTCGACGTGCGTCGTGATGCCCTCGCGGGCCTCGGTCGCCTCGGGATCGTCGTCGATCCGGAACGTAACGAGGCGTCGGGCAGGGGCGAGCGCCGCATTTCGTCCGATGACTCGGAGGTCGAGGTCCTGGTGATCCCGACCAACGAGGAACTCGCGATCGCCCGCGCTGCAGCCGAATTCGCGTAGCGGGCCGTGGCCGGGCCGGGTCGGCGAGCAGGCTCTCCGGCAACAGCGCCCTACATGATGCTGCGGGGACGGATCGCGTTCGCGAGGTCCACGAGGGTGTAGCGATGCGTGCGCGCAGGGGCGCTGCGGGCAAGGGCGCGCAGGGCGCTCTCGGTGCCGCAACGCAGGCCCTTCTCCGTGAACGGCGTGTCGAGAATCCGGTCGTGCTGACGGTGGGACGTGTTGCCCGCGTGTATCCATTCGAGGGCGGTGGCGAGCACCATCGCGCGCATCTGCGGTGCCCTGCCCTCGTCGGGAGGAAGTAGGGAAACCCGTCGGGCCGCTTCACGCAGGTCGGCCTCGGTGACGTCGTCGACCTGCCCATTGCGCATGAGGAGCAGTGCGCTCGTCATGGTGGCGGCGCTGTGGTGGCGGGACGACGGCGGAACCTGATCGAGGATCGTGACCGCGGCAGCGTGCTCGCCGCGCTCGGCGAGTCGTCGAGCGAGCCCGAACGCGGCCGAGACGATCGTATGGTCGGTGCGCCAGACGGTGCGGTAACAGCTTTCGCAGAACTCGCACCACGCCGTGGGGTCGTCGCTCTCCCAGTGCTGGAGGATCAGCTCCGCGGTCGCGCCGAGCGCCAGCTTCGGCGCGGTCTCGCCGGGCAGCGCTTGGAGAACCCTCTCGAATCTCGCGAACGCAGCCTCGTACTCCTCCTGCAGCAGCGACGACAGTCCCGAGTACCAGTCGATTCTCCAGTCCGGACCGATGTCGCTCTGGAGGTGAGCGAGGATCTCGGCTGCCTTCTCGCCCTGGCCGAGGTCGAGGTGCGCTCGAACCTCGGCGAGCGTGATCTCCCGGGAGAGCGACACGTCCGAGGCGCCCACCATGCGTTCGATGCCGCTCTCGCGGGCGTGCCGCAGCGAGTCGAGAGTCTGCTGGGGTTCGCTGTGCACTGCGGCGGCAAGCAGGGCGGCACTCGGATCGTTGGGGTCGACAAGCGGAACGGGCAGCGCCGCAGCGACATCGCGCGGAGACAGTTTGTCGTCGCGTTCCTTGCCGTCCGCGAGGACGTCGGTTTGCGCGATCGCTTCGTCGGTGCCGAAGGTGGTTCGCTGGGGGCTGAACATCTGCGACAGGCCCGGATGCTCGCCGCCCGTCTGCTGGGACAGGATCTCGCGCAACACGCCGGTCAGCTGCGCGGACATTTCCTCGGCGGACGAGAATCGTTGGGAAGAATCAGGATTCGTGGCCCGCAGGAGAATGCGATGGAACGAGTCGTATTCGGTCAGGAGCGGTGCCTGCGTGGGGGTCGGCAGGCCGTCGAGATAGCGGCCCTTGTCCGACGGCATGTCGAGTGTGAGCACCGCGAGGGTGCGCCCGACGGTGTAGATGTCGCTCGCGATGGTCGGGCCGGTCCGACCGATTTCCGGTGCCTGATAACCGGGTGTGCCGTACAGATATCCGTAGTCCTCGATGCCCGAGACCGCGCCGAGATCGATGAGCTTGACCTGCTCGTCGGTCAGCATGATGTTCTCGGGTTTGAAATCGTTGTAGACCAGCCCGATTTCGTGAAGGTATTCGAGGGCCGGCAGCACCTCGAGCACGTAGGCGATGGCCTGCTCGACGGGCATGCGCTTCGGTGCGCACGTGGCGAGCACCTCGCGGAGCGAGTGGCCGCCGACATACTCCATGACGATGTAGCCCATCGGCGTGCCGTCGGGGCGCGGGTGCTCGACGAAGTTGTAGATCCGGACGATGCTCGGATAACTCACTTCGGCCAGGAACTGCCGTTCGGCGACCGCGACTGCCTGCGCCTCCGCGTCGCCGGAATGGAGCAGACCCTTGAGGACGACCCAACGATCGCTGACGTTGCGGTCGATGGCCAGATAGATCCAGCCGAGCCCGCCGTGCGCGAGACAGCCCTGCACCTCGTACTGCCCGGCGACGAGATCGCCGCGCTGCAGGATCGGTGTGAACTCGTACCCCGTGCCGCAGTGCGGACAGGCACCCGACGTCGGTGACGGCCCGCTCGCGGTGCTGCGCCCCACGGGTTCGCCGCACTTCCAGCAGAAGCGTTTGCCTTCCGCGACGTGCGGATCGCGGAGCACGACACTGGTCGGGTCGACGGGTGCGGGAACGGGCACGTCCACCAGCCCCGCGATGCGGCGTCGCAGCGCACCGCGCGGACGTGAGCGTCGGCCTGTCGAACGTTGCGACGGCGTGCTGGTCGAGACGATCGCGCGCTGTGTGGCGGGCGGCGTCGACCGTTCCGGCGCGGCGCGCCGGGTGGCCGGGCCGCTGTCACCTCGCGGGGCGGCCGGGTCGCTGCCACTGCGTTGCGTGGCCGGGCCGCTGTCGGTCTCCTCGCGATGACCGTCGGGGGTGCCGGTGCCGGACATGGTTTTCCTCAATCCACGTACGTCGGGGCCGGCGGGGAGGGTGCGGGGCCCAGGACGGTCAGATACCGGTTGTACAGTCCCGTCCACGTACCGTCGCGCCGGATCCGTTCCAGGGTACCGTTGACGAACCGCACCAGATCGTCGTTGCCGCGGGTGATTCCGATGCCGTACGGCTCCGAACCCAATGAACCACCGACCAATTCGAGATAGGGATCCTGCGAGGCCAGACCCGCGAGAATGGTGTCGTCGGTGCTGACCGCGTCGACCTGGCGCTGCTGCAGCACGACCAGGCAGTCGGCCCACGACGGAACCGTCAGGATCGACGCCGACGGCTGCACCCTCCGCATGCGTCCGAGCGAGGTGGTCCCGTCCACGATGCACACCCGCCGGCCGGCGAGGTCGGCGACACCGCGGATGTCGGATCCCCGGACCACGAGCACCCGCTGGTGGGCACGGAAGTACACGGCGGAGAAGTCGACGCGTTCGCGGCGCGCGCACGTGATGCTCATGGTCTTGGCGACGATGTCGACGGTGGAGTTCTGCAGCGCCTGCTCGCGCTCGGCCGAACTGAGGATGCGGTACTCGACGAGATCGGGGGAGCCGAGCAGATCGCGCGCGATCTCCCGGGCGATGTCGGCGTCGAAACCGGCGATGCGGCCGGTCGCCGGGTCGCGGAAACTCATGAGGTTGCTGCCGGTGTCCAGTCCGACGAGGAGGCGGCCCCGTGCGCGGATCACGTCCAGGACCGGCCCCGAGGTGGTGCCGTCGGGTCGCAGGCTCGCGGTGGGGTCGTCGCAGTCCTGAGCCGGGGCCGTCGCCGTGGGAGACGGGGCGATGACGGCTTCCTCGGGTAGCGGCAGCGTGATCGGCGACGATTCGTCCACCGTGTCGCGGGTGGGTACCTCTGCGGTGCAGCCCGCGGCCAGGGTCGCCGCGGTACACAGCACCACGAGCAGGGTCCGCAGCCGCCGTCGCGCGCTCATCGATACTCCCTCAGTCGGGGGATGAGCCCGCCCCAGAGACTCACCAGCGACAGACCCAGCAGCGTCCACAGCATCGGTTCGAGACCCGAGAGCGTACGTGAGGCCCGGAACTCGTTGTCGCGCAGTTCGGCCCGGGTTTCGTCGATGCCCTCACCGAGTGCCTGGTCCAACGCCGCGAACTGTGCGGTGGCTTCGTCCGGGCCGGGACCTGTCGCGAGGACGGCCGCCGCGGTGTAGTCGCCGCGGTCGAGCGCCGCCACGGTTCGCGCATGCGCATTGATCCACGCCTCTCGTGCCGCTACGGCCTGCGCGACCGGTTCGGTGGCAACCTCGACGCCGTCCCGGGTGTACCGGTCGAGCAGCTCGCCGAGGCGGGTCATGGTCTCGGCGAACGCACCGTCGTACGCACCGGTCGCGTCGCGGCGTGCGAGGAGCAGTGTTTCGGCGGTGCGGGACTGCTGCGCGAGGATCCGGCTTTCGGTGAGGGACGCGAGCGGCTCGGCGCCTTGCTCGATGGCACGCTGGGTCGCGCTCGACGACACCAACCCGGCGACGAGCAACCAGCCCAGCGACAGCCCGGTCGCGGCGATGGCCAGGATCAGTCCCGGGTTGAACGTGCGCCGGCTCTTCCGGCTGACGACCACGTGTCCGGCGGCCAGCGCGGCGACCGTCACGAGCAGCAGGGCGATCGCCTGCCAGGGTGGTGCCACCGCGGCGCGCTGTGTCGATTCGACGTTTTCCACTCCGGCCGTGTGCAGTTCCTGCGCCGCCGGCAGCAGCGAGGACTGCATCAGGTGCGACGCTTCGCTCAGGTATGCGGCGCCGACCGGGTTGCCGATGCGGTTGTTGGTGCGTGCCGTCTCGATCAGACCTGTGTAGACGGGCAGCATCCGCGCGATCTCCGTGACGTTCCGGGTGCTGGGCCGGTCGCCCGCGGCGAGGCCCGCGGCTGCGGCTACCAGGTGATCCGAGGTTTCGCCGATCGCCTGAATGTAGCGGTCGCGGACGGACTCCGGTTCGATGCCGCCCGAGATGAAACCGGTCACCGCTGCAGCGTCGGCCACCGACAGGACGCTGTACAGATTCTGGGCCGCGTTGGCGAGGGGTTCGGTGGTGGAGAGCAACCGGTCGTGGGTGGCCTTGCGGGTGCTCACCATGTCGGCGGACACCACCACCGAGACGATGAGCAGTACCGACAGCAACACGCCGAGCGCGATGATCCGGGCGGGGGTGGACTGCAGTGTGCGGCGCAATTCATCGGTGGGCTCGCCCTGCCGGACCGAATCGCCGGTAGTCTGGCTGCGGCTGCCGATCAGGTCGATCGGAGGGGTCACGCGCACAGTTTCCGCACCCCTTTCACACGACACTCCTTCCGGGAGCATATAAGCAGTACGGCGGTATTGTTGCCGTCCACGGACGGAGAGGCGGACGCGATGCGTGGTGACGGGGACGGCTGGGCGCTCGGGCCCGACGGTGATCGACGGTGGGGCGTGCACGGTGCGGCCGGATTGCTCCTGCGTGCGCCCCTTCCGGACGGCACACCCGCCGTGCTGCTGCAGCACCGTGCGGCCTGGAGCCACCAGGGCGGCACCTGGGCACTTCCGGGCGGCGCCCGCGACAGCCACGAAAGCACGGTCGACGCGGCGGTGCGCGAGGCGCACGAGGAAACCGGAATCGACATCGCGGCGGTGTCCGTCCGCGCCGAGCGGGTCACGTCGGGGGCCACCGGCGGCTGGACCTACACGACAGTGATCGCCGATACGAGGACGCCACTCGGCACGACCCCGAACGGGGAAAGCACCGAACTGCGCTGGGTGGCCGAGGCCGATGTCGAAACGATGCCGCTGCACGCCGGTTTCGCCGAGGCCTGGCCGGCGCTGCGGACCCGTTCGGTCCGGATGCTGCTGGACACCGCCAACGTGCTCGGGGCGAGTGGCCCCACCGGCTGGTGGCGCGACCGTCCCGGCGCGACCAGCGTGTTGCTGGCGGATCTCGCGAAGGTGCTACCCCGCACCGTGGACCTGCCCGGCGGAGTGTTCGGCTGGGTGGCGCGGCTCGAGGCCGTGCTGGAAGGGCACGCGCGCGATGCCGCCGTCGACGACGCCCGCATTCCCGTGCACACCGCCGACGGCAGCGGCGACGACGAGCTCGCACGACTCGCGTCGAGCACCGCAACCGCCGTCGATCCGGCGGTGACCGTGGTGGTCACTGCCGACCGCGGGCTGCGCGAGCGGCTGCCGCAGCACACGGTCGCGCTGTCGCCGTCGACGGTGCTGGGATGGCTGTAGGCGACTCGACGTCGGCAACCCGTTTGCGACCCGGTCGGTGCGGCGGCGTCGAGGGAACCGGGAAGGTTCAGATCAGCCGGTAGTCACCGGCGCGGCGCACTGCAGCCTTCACGTCCGAGCGGCTGAGCTCGACGTCCTCCTTGTGTTTGAGGATCAGCCGGGACTCGCCGTCCGCGACGATCTCCACCGATACCGCCCCAACCCCGGGCACCGTGCCCACGTGGTCCTTGATGACGCGGGCGCAGCGATCGCAGGTCATGCCGGTAACCCGGTAGGTGGTGCTCTGCATTGCGCGGTTCTCCTCTAGATGCGGCCGTTGAACGCCTGCAGGGCGGCGTCCTCCCGGGTGCCGCCCCTGCCGTCGCCGTAGTCGGCGTAATCCTCGATCCACTCGATGGACCTTATCCATTTGACCATCTTGTAACCGTGGTTGGACTCGACCCGCAGCCGTAGCGGCGCACCGAGATGGATGTCGAGAGGCCGGTCGTTGCGCTCGTAGGCCAGGATCGTGTCGTCCTCCTCGACCATGTCCATCGACAGCACCGCGTAGAAGGGTTCCCGTTCCCGGTGGTCGTACATTTCCTGGGCGAGCCCGTGGGATGTGACCATCACGTAGCGGGCGTTCTCCGGGCGGGGGCCGAGGAGGTCGAGTACGTTCTCGAGCCGGACTCCGCCCCACTTGGACGTCGCCGTCCAGCCCTGCATGCAGGAGTGGACTGCGATGTATTCGGTTTTGGGTAGTGCCCGCAGATCATCGAGGCTCAGCCGGAGAGTCTCGCCGCCCGGTGTCCCGCCGACTTCGAGGCGCCAGTCGCGGAAGCCGGTCGCCTTGTGCGCGAGCCATTCGGTGGATTCGTCGGCGGTCGGTGCGAGCCCGTTGGTCCAGTGGTATTCGGAGATGTCCCTGTCGGTGTAGGTGCGCTGGGTGCCCATGCGCGGCTTCATCCAACCGAGGGTGAGTATGCGGACGGGTTCGGTGAGGGCGACGAGGACGCGCCGTGCGCGGACCCGGTCGGCGAGCGTGAGGTAGCTCAGGCCGATCCACAGCGCGATGGCGGCGACAATCGTCCCGAGCGCGATCGTGAAGGCCTGCGCGTAGCGGGCGGTGTCGGTGACACCGAAGACCATGTGCGGCAGGTTGTAATCGGCGTGAACGAGGAATACCAGTCCGATATGCATGAGGATGAACACGCTCATCAGCACCATGCCGATGAAGTGCAGGGAACGCGCGCCCTGGTGTCCGCCCCACAGCTCGACGTACCAGGGGAACCGGGAGCGGACCGCCGGGGCCATGGCGATGCCGGTGAGGATGAGCAGCGGCGCGAGAATGAATACCGCACCGGTGTAGGTGAGCATCTGCAGCGCATCGTAGGGCTGGAAATGCTCGATCGACGGGACGCCGAAGCCGAGGTAGATCGTCAATGATTCCCAGGCGTCGGGAAAGACGTCCCAGGAGGTCGGGACGATGCGTCGCCACAGTCCGGTAGCGAACAGCAGGACGACGTAGACGAGGCCGTTGAGCAGCCACAGGGTCACGCCCAGCCCGTGCCAGTGCCGGCCCAGTCCGATGTTCTTGTTACCGGGAAGTGTGAGCAGTGGACTTGCGCTGCGCTCGTCCATGAGCGAGGTGTAGACGCCCTCCTCCTGCGGCACTTTCCGGCGGGTGAACTTGATCCATTCGGTGCCGGGTTTGCAGTCGTTTCGCCACCAGAAGCGTGGAAGCGAGGAGATGATCTCCCAGCCGCTCCGCAGGACGATGCCCATGAGCAGGAAGTTCAGGAGGTGGGTGGTGCGCAGCCAGAGCGGGAAATCCGGGTCCATCACGGGCCTTTCGATTCGCAGGCAGCGGGCAGTGGGAGCCCACCTTGCGTGGCGATTCGCCGGGTTCGGTCGCGCACCGAGCAGCGCTCCCGCAGTTCGGGGCAGCCGACGAGCACCGAAATCGGAGAACATGATCATCCAGTTGTGGTTGCCACCCTAGAGGCGCCACCGGGAAGATTCGACCGGTATGACGATTCGTCCTCGTCAGGGGCGAAGCCTGCGCCCCGCGATCCGCATCGGCCGCTCAGCCGCCCAGAGCGGCCTTCAATGCGGCCGCGGCCGCGCGCGGATCGGCGGCCTTCGTGATCGCGCGCACCACCGCGATGCGGGTGACCCCGGCGTCGAGTACCTCCGGAAGCCGTTCGAGATCGACACCGCCGATCGCGAACCACGGCCGCTGTGGGCGCGACTGCGCGACCTCGCGGATCACGTCGAGGCCCGCGGCGCTGCGTCCCGGCTTCGTCGGGGTGTCCCATACCGGACCGGACGCGAAGTAGTCGACGCCTTCCTCGATGTCCGCGAGCGCAGCCTGCGCACGGCTGGCGGTCGACCGGCCGACGACGATGTCGTCGCCGAGGATGCGCCGCGCCTGCGCGACCGGAAGATCACCCTGGCCGAGGTGCAGGATGTCCGCGCCCGCGGCGAACGCGATATCGGCACGATCGTTGACGGCGAGCAGCGCTCCGTGCCGGGCGCAGGCATCGGCGAGGACCTCGAGCGCCGCGAGTTCCTCCCGTGCCTCGAGGCGGCCGAACTTCTTTTCCCCTGCCGAATCCTTGTCGCGCAACTGGATGATGTCGACGCCACCGGCGAGCGCTTCCTCCGCGAAATGTGCCAGGTCGCCCGTGTCGCGGCGGGCGTCGGTGCACAGGTACAGCCGGGCGGTCGCAAGGCGTCCGCGAGGATCGGGATGGTTGCCGCGATAGGTGCTCACGGACAAGACGGTAACCTCTGAAGAGAACGTGACAACACGGGAGTCCCGAGGAACGCGGGGCTGAGAGGGGGCCTGCCGGCCCCGACCGTTATGACCTGAACCGGATCATGCCGGCGCAGGGAGTGAGGTGGGATCAATGGCAACAGTATCCGTGGTCGGCGGCGGGGTGATCGGGCTGTCCGTAGCCTGGCGCGCGGCCTGTGCGGGCTGGACGGTGACGGTGCACGACCCGGCACCCGGTTCCGGAGCGTCGTGGGTGGCCGGTGGCATGCTCGCGCCGCTGTCGGAGGGCTGGCCCGGAGAGGATCGTGTCCTCGATCTCGGTGCCGCGTCGCTGCAACGCTGGCCCGACTTCGGCGCGCGTCTGCAGCGCACGGTGGACACCGAACTGTTCACCTCCGGGCCGTCGCTGACCGTCGCTCTCGACACCGCCGACGCCGCGGACCTGCGCACCATCGCCGACTGGGTGTCCGGGCACGGCCACGAGATGCGGATCCTGTCGCGTGCGGAGGTGCGCGCACTCGAGCCGGAACTGGGCCCGCGCATCCGGCTCGGTCTGCTCGCACCCACCGAACTGTCCGTCGACAACCGGGCCCTCGTCGACGCACTGCGCCGCGCTGCCGCCGAGACCGGAGTGCGGTTCGTCGACGCCCCGGTACGCGATGTCGCGGATCTGACCGCCGACCGGGTCGTGCTCGCTGCGGGGTCGGCGTCGGCGAAACTGTGGCCGGAACTGCCCGTCCGTCCCGTCAAGGGCGAAATCCTGCGACTGCGGACACGTCCCGGCGCGACACCGTCACCGCAGCGCACCGTGCGGGGCAGTGTGCACGGCCGGCCGGTGTATCTGGTGCCGCGCGACGGTGGTCTCGTCGTCGGTGCCACGCAGTACGAAGCCGTCGATACGCAGGTCACGGTTGCCGGAGTGCGGGATCTGATCGCCGATGCCGAAGCGCTGTTCCCGGCGATCGGCGAATACGAACTCCACGAGGCGAGCGCGGGGCTGCGCCCGATGACCCCCGACAACCTGCCGCTGATCGGCCGGGTGTCGGAGCGGGTGATCGCGGCGACCGGACACGGCCGCAACGGGGTGCTCCTCACTCCGATCACCGTCGACGCGGTTCTCGCCGAACTGGGCGACGAATCGCTTCCCGAGGCGAAATACGCCGATCCCCGACGATTCACGGAAGAAGGTGTGCGATGACGAATCCGGTATCGGTGGGCGTCACCGTCAACGGTGAAGAAAAGTACTTCGCCGAGGCGCCGACCATGACCGAAGTGCTGGCAGAACTGGGATTGCCGGAGAAGGGCATCGCCGTCGCACTCGACGGCGCGGTCTTCCCCCGTGGCCGCTGGTCCGAGAAGGTCGGCCGGGGCGCCCGCATCGAGATCATCACGGCGGTCCAGGGTGGCTGAGCATCGTGAGCCGGGACACGACCTGCCGCCGCTGACCATCGCCGGCCGCAGTTTCTCCTCGCGTCTGATCACCGGTACGGGCGGCGCCGCGAACCTCGCAGTGCTCGAGGAGGCGCTGGTGGCCTCCGGTACCGAACTGACCACCGTCGCGATGCGGCGCGTGGACGCGACGTCGGGCACCGGTGTGCTCGATCTGGTGCGGCGCCTCGGCATCGGCCTGCTGCCCAACACGGCGGGCTGCCGCGGCGCGAAGGAAGCAGTGCTCACCGCGCAGCTCGGACGTGAAGCGCTCGAAACCGATTGGGTCAAGCTCGAAGTCATCGCAGACGAACGCACCCTGTTGCCCGACGCCATCGAATTGGTCGCGGCAGCAGAGCAACTCGTCGACGACGGATTCGTGGTGCTGCCGTACACCACCGACGATCCGGTGCTCGCGCGGCGTCTGGAGGACGTCGGCTGCGCCGCGGTGATGCCGCTGGGCTCCCCGATCGGCACCGGCCTCGGTATCGCCAACCCCCATCACATCGAGATGATTGTCGAATCGGCCGGTGTGCCGGTGATTCTCGACGCCGGCATCGGCACCGCCTCCGACGCCGCCCTCGCCATGGAACTGGGCTGCGATGCCGTGTTGCTCGCCACCGCCGTGACCCGTGCGAAAGATCCGGCGCTGATGGCGTCGGCGATGCGGCACGCCGTCGAGGCGGGATTCCGGGCGCGGCACGCCGGACGGATCCCGAAGCGCTTCTGGGCACAGGCGTCGTCGCCGCTCGAGCCGTAACGCCCCGGACCGGCGTGCTGCACGCGAAGGGGTTTTCCGGCAGGCTGTCACCATGATCGAAGTGACCGGATTGACCAAGACCTTCGGTTCGACAACCGCGGTGGACGACGTGACGTTCACGGTCCGCCCGGGCATCGTGACCGGGTTCCTCGGCCCCAACGGGGCAGGGAAGTCCACGACGATGCGGATGATCCTCGGGCTGGATCGTCCCACCTCGGGTACTGCGCTCATCGACGGCAGGCGATACCAGGATCTGACGCGGCCGCTGCAGACCGTCGGTGCGCTGCTCGACGCGAAGTGGGTGCATCCCAATCGGTCGGCGCGCGCGCACCTGCGGTGGCTCGCCGCGTCCAACGGGCTGCCCGGCTCCCGCGTCGACGAGGTGCTGCGGCAGGTGGGGCTGACCGAGGTCGCCGGGAAGCGAGCCGGGGGGTTCTCGCTGGGCATGTCGCAGCGACTCGGTCTCGCGGCAGCGCTCCTCGGCGATCCCCAGGTGCTGCTCTTCGACGAACCGGTGAACGGGCTCGACCCCGAGGGCATCGTGTGGATCCGCCGCTTCATGCAGGCCCTCGCGGCGGAGGGACGCACGGTGCTCGTGTCGAGCCACCTGCTCTCGGAGATGGCGCAGACCGCCGACCATCTCGTCGTCATCGGCCGGGGGCGGCTCATCGCCGACACGACGGTGAAGGAGTTCGTCGACCGCGCCGCCGAATCGGTGGTGGTGGTGCGCAGTCCTCAACTCGACACGTTGCGTGCCGCCCTCGCCGAACGCGGGCACACGGTGCGCGACGACGACGGGGCTCTGCTCGTGTCCGGCGCCGGGGCCGCCGAAATCGGTGAGCTCGCCGCGGCCCGGTCGGTCGTGCTGCACGAACTCTCGGCCCGCAACGCGTCCCTCGAGGACGCGTTCATGAAACTCACCGGTGGCGACGTGGAATTCCACGGCACCGGATTCGACGACGTGATGAAGGGCGGACTGTGATGGCGGCGATGGCGCTGGACACGCTGCGTGCGGAACGGATCAAGCTGACGTCGGTGCAGTCGCCGTGGTGGTGTCTCGCGGTGATTCTCGCCCTGGGACTCGGGGTCGCGGCCGCGATCGGGGCGGTCTCACGGAGCTCGCTGACGATGGACGACGAGATGGCCCGCTTCTATCCGACGGTGGATGTCGCGGTCAGTGGTATCACCGGATTCGGTGTGATGGTGCTGATGATCCTCGCGGCGCTGTCGGTGACCAGCGAATATCGATTCGGGATCGTCCGCACCACCTTTCAGGCGATGCCGAACCGCTCGCTGGTGCTGATCGTCAAGTCCCTGTTCATCGGGATCGTGGGAGCGATCTTCACCGGACTCGTCGGCCTGGCCGCCGTGTTCGTCGCGCGGGCACTCGCCGGCCCCGAGGCCGGACGCGAACTCGTGCTGAGCGGGGAGACCACGTGGCGGTCGGTGTACGGCATCCCGATCTACGCGCTGCTCGCGGTGATCCTCGCGGTGGGAGTGGGCACGCTGCTCCGGCAGTCGGCCGGCACCATTGCGCTGCTGCTGTTGTGGCCGCTGCTGATCGAGTCGCTGTTCGCGTTGTTCGGGTCGGTGGGCCGGGAGATCCAGCCGTTCCTGCCGTTCTACAACGTCAACAACTTCCTCGGCCTCGAGCAAGGCGTCGAATTCCACTGGGGTCCGTGGGGTTCGCTGCTGTACTTCACGGCGTTCGTCGTGGTCGTGTTCGCGGTGTCGCTGGTGGTGGTGAACAAGCGCGACGCCTGAGCCCCGTCGAGTATTCTCGGGCGATGGCGCGCAGAGTGCTCGGTCGTGCGGGAGTGTCGGTCGCTGCGGTCGTGCTGCTGGTCGGCGGGTGTGCGGGCGACGGTGAGTCGGGCCTCGATACCGATCCGCCACCGCCACCCGTCGAGGCCACCGCACTCGCCGACGCCGTCCGGATCGACGCCGTGATGGGGCATCTGACCGAACTCGGTCGCATCGCCGGAGAACACGACGGAAACCGCGCGCTCGGCACCGCCGGATACGACGCGAGCGTCGACTACGTCGCAGAACGGTTGCGCGACGCCGGATTCGAGGTACAGACCCCCGAGTTCGACGCGACGATGTTCCGGGTCGAAACGGAGACGCTCACTGCGGACGGCGCGCCGGTCGAGGTGCGGGCACTGGGATTCTCGCCGTCGACGGTGCCCGAGGGCCTGACCGCGCCCGTGGTGCGGGTACCGACCGACGAGACCCCCGGTTGTGAATCCACCGATTACGACGGACTCGATGCCGCCGGTGCCGTCGTGATCGTCGACCGCGGCGTGTGCACGTTCTCCGTCAAGGAGCGGGTCGCCGCGGACCTCGGTGCCGCCGCGCTGCTGGTGGTCAACAATCAGGACGGGCCACTCACGGGCGCCGCGCTCGCCGAAGACCAGCAACCGCGTATCCCGGTCGGGGGGCTCGCCGGCACCGAGGCGCAGACTGTCTCCGAGGCAGGCGTGATCACCTTGACGCTCGTGACCGCCACCGACCGGCAGCGTTCCCGAAACGTGGTCGCGCAGACGGCGACCGGCTCGCCGGACGATGTGGTCGTGGTCGGCGCCCACCTCGACAGCGTGCCGGAAGGACCCGGCATCAACGACAACGGCAGCGGTGTCGCGGCCGTGCTCGAAACCGCGCTGCAACTCGGCAACGAACCGAACATCGGCAACGCGGTACGGTTCGCGTTCTGGGGCGCCGAGGAAGTCGGGCTCGTCGGCTCGAGCCGCTACATCGAGTCGCTCTCCGACGAGGAGCGCCACGACATCGCCCTGTATCTCAACTTCGACATGCTCGGTTCGCCCAACCCCGGTTATCTCGTGTTCGACGGCGACGACTCCGACCGGGTGGGTGCCGGACCGGGACCGGAAGGCTCCGCCGGAATCGAACGGATCTTCGCCAGGTACTTCGCCGACCGCGGAATCGACGTCGACGGTACCGACTTCGACGGCCGATCCGACTACGGTCCGTTCGTCGCCGTCGGCATTCCCGCAGGGGGAGTGTTCAGCGGTGCCGACGACACCAAAACCGCCGAGCAGGCCGGTAAATGGGGTGGCACGCCCGGCGAGGCGTTCGACCCCAACTATCACTCCCCGGAGGACACCGTCGAGAACATCGACCGCGAGGCGCTCGCCGCGGCGGCGTCGGCGGTCGGGTACGGCACCGCCGTGTACGCACAGTCGCTCGAGGGGCCGGACGGTGTGCCCGTCGGAGAAGCGCGCACGCAGGCACGGGCCGAGTTCACCGAGTGAAACCGGCCGGCCCGTTCGAGCGGAAACCCGCTAGTTCTCCTGCAGGCGCCACAGCGGGCTGACCGGCCCGTGCCCACTGCCGAGGTCGTACGCCCACTCGAGGCACTTGGTGACCCATTCCTTCGCGAATTCCACCGCTTCGGGCACCGGCCGGCCGTGTGCGAGGGCCGACGCGATCGCGGCCGCGAGAGTGTCGCCGCCGCCGTGATCGTTGCCGGTGGGGATACGGGGACTGGTGAATTCGAGGAACCGATCCCCGTCGAAGAGCAGATCCGTGCTGAGCTCCGAAGTACGCAGGTGACCGCCCTTGACGATGGCCCACTGCGCACCGAGTGCGTGGAGGGCCTCGGCGGCACGCCGCGCCGACGCGTCGTCGATCACCTCGATGCCGGTGATGAGCCGCACCTCGTCGAGGTTGGGGGTCACCACCGTTGCCTGTGGGATCAGCACCGAGCGGACCGCTTCGATCGCGTCGGCATGCAGCAGCGGATCGCCGTGCATGGAGGCGCACACGGGATCCACCACGAGCGGTACGGGACGGTCGCCACCGATACCGACTTCGATGCACACCTCGGCGACGGCTTCGATGATTTCCGTGGAGGCGAGCATCCCGGTCTTCGCGGCGGAGACTCCGATGTCGTCGACGACGGTTCGCACCTGCGCAGCAACGATCTCAGGGGGAATCTCGTGGAAACCGCTCACGCCCACCGAGTTCTGCACGGTCACTGCGGCCACGGCCACGCACGCATGTACTCCGCACATGGCCATGGTGCGCGAGTCGGCCTGGATTCCGGCGCCTCCACCCGAATCGGTACCGGCGATGGTGAGAACGCGAACCGGTGTCTCGGCGCGGGACGGCAGGGGCAGTAGTTTCACGGCCCACACCCTACCGAGCTGTGCCCTCTCACTCCTCGCGCGGCAGTTCGAAGGCACTGGTACAGGAAATGTGGTCACTTCTTCTGTGCGGTACCGAGGTGCTCTATAGTGGCGTAGGTCACAGTACGATCACGGTATTACGGGAGGCGTTCATGGATATGAACACGCCACGCGCCGATGTGTCCGACAACGCCGACCAGAACCGTTTCGAACTACGGCTCAACGGAGATCTCGTCGGCATCCTCGGTTACTACGATTCCGACCGCCCCTCCGGCGTCCCCGGACGAGCTCGGCCGGTCGTCGATTTCATGCACACCGTGATCGTGGAAGATTTCGGCCACCGCGGCCTCGCCGGTGTCCTGGTCGGCGGTTCCCTCGCCCTCGCGCGCAAGCGCGGTTGGCGGGTCCGTCCGGTGTGCACGTATGTGCAGCGGTACCTCGCGTCGCATCCGGACTACCGAGACCTCATCGTCCCGCTCGAGCCGGTGCGCAGGGCCTGACGCGGCGGTCGCGGCGACGTCAGTCGGCGAGATCGACGACGACGGGCGCGTGATCGCTCGCGCCCTTGCCCTTGCGTTCGTTGCGGTCGATCTCGGCACCGGTGACGCGGGCCGCGAACGCGGGGGAACCCAGAACGAAATCGATGCGCATGCCCTGCTTCTTCGGGAAGCGCAGCTGCGTGTAATCCCAGTAGGTGTACACGCCGGGGCCCGGGGCGTGCGGACGAACCACGTCGCTGAATCCGGACTCGGTGAACGCATGGAACGCGTCGCGTTCGGGCTGCGACACGTGCGTCTTGCCCTCGAAGAACGCCGGATCCCACACGTCCTCGTCGGTCGGCGCGACGTTCCAGTCGCCGACCAGCGCGATCTGCTGCCCGGCATCGGCGTCCAGCCAGCCCTGGGCGTCGGCGCGCAGCTTGGCGAGCCAATCGAGCTTGTAGACGTAATGCGGGTCGTCCACCGCGCGACCGTTGGGCACGTACAGGCTCCACACCCGCACACCGCCGCACGTGGCGCCGATGGCGCGTGCCTCCAGCGCGGGGGAGATTTCGGAATCCTTCGAGAATCCGGGCTGATCGTCGAACCCGATCTGCACATCGTCGAGCCCGACCCGCGACACGATCGCCACACCGTTCCACTGACTCAGTCCGACGTGCGCAACCTGATAGCCGAGTTCCTCGAACCGGGCGAACGGGAACTGCTCGTCCTTGCATTTGGTTTCCTGCATGGCGAGCACATCGGTGTCGGTCCGTTGCAGCCAGTCGACGATCCGGTCGGTACGGGCACGGACGGAGTTCACATTCCAGGTTGCAAGGCGCACACCGCCACTTTAGGACACCGGACCGACAGGTTCCGTCGCGTACCGGTAACGGTGGTGGTCGAGGAATCCCAGGTCCCGGTACAACGCGCGCGCCGCCGAATTGTCGGCGTGGACCTGCAGATATGCATGAGTGGCGCCGCGGTCGCGGGCCCAGCGCAACAGCGCCCCGCACAGCAATGTGCCCAGTCCGTGCCGGCGATGCTCGGGCGCGACCTCGACCGCGGTGAGCCCGACCCAGCGTCGTCCGTCGGGAGAGTCGGTGACCGCCGCCCGGCCGATCGCCAGGGGCGGCTGTCCGGGTGCGCCGATCCGCCCGAATCCGAGCGTGCCGTCGGCGACCGACCCGAGCACCGCGCGAGCTGCGGGAACGTCGCCGCCGCGATACATCGAAAGCCACTGATCGTCGGCGACGGGTTCGACGAGCACGGGGGTGCCGCCGTCTGGAAGCGGCACATTCTCGAGGTCCGCGGCCATCACAAGGACTTCGTCGCCGACGGTCCAGCCGTGCGGGACACGCGCCAGCCGATCGGGCAGGAGCAGTCGCAGAGGCAGCCCGCGCGCGGCGAACCAGCCGCGCAGGCGCGCGGCGACAGCCGGATCGGCCGGGTCGGCGACGGTGCCGCGTTCACCCAGCGGCGTCGCAGAATTCGCACGGCCGGTGAAACCGGCGCCGGCCCGCACGAGCCAGCCGTCCACCCAGTCCTGCTCGAGGCCGGGCCATCCTGCCGCTGCGGCGTGCTCGAGCGCCCGGATCTCCGAGGTGCGGATGGGCCGCACCCCCAGCGCTTTGAGTGCGACCACCGAACTGGGGGCCACCTGCACGAGTTGCTTGCTCTCGGTGCGCACCACGACGGCCGGTTCGAGCGCGACCAGTTCACCGATGACATCCGTCATGGGATGGCTGTAGCCGGCGGGCAGCCGGTAACGCAGCACCACTCGGCTGCCGAGAGGTACCGCGCCGGTGGCGGGTTCGTCAGTCGTCATCGTCGTGCCCGAACGGGTCCTCGACCGTTCCGGGCAGCCAGGTGAGGCCGGGAGTGCCCCAGCCTGCACGTTTGATGGTCTTCTTCGCGGCGCGCGCGTTGCGGCCGATCAACACATCGACATAGAGGAAACCGTCGAGGTGGCCGACCTCGTGCTGCAGCATCCGGGCGAAGAATCCACGGCCCTCGATCTCGATGGGGTCGCCCTTCTCATCGGTGCCGGTGACCTTGGCCCAATCGGCACGGCCGGTCGGGAAGTTTTCGCCGGGCACAGACAGGCAGCCCTCGAGGTCGTCCTCCGGGTCGGGCATGGTCTCCGGGATCTCCGACGTTTCGAGCACCGGATTGATCACCGCGCCGCGACGTCGCGCGACCTTGCCGGAGTCGTCGAGATCGGGGCAGTCGTAGACGAACAGCCGCTTGGCGACCCCCACCTGATTGGCAGCCAGGCCCACCCCGTTCGCGGCGTCCATCGTCTCGTACATGTCGGCGATCAACGGGGCGATTTCGTCGGGCGACTCGGTCACCGGTGCCGTGGGGTTGTGGAGTACGGGATCGCCGACGATGACGATGGGAAGAATGGCCATGGTCAATCAGAATAGTGTGCCGCGCCCGCTCGCTCGTCGGGCCGGTGAGTGTCGGCGCACCGTGGTTCAATGACGTCGCAAACACGCAGGCACCTGTCGTGGGCGTGATTCGAGCAGGCGAGGAGTGAGATGGACAGCGCAGCAGCGCGCGGTACGGACCGGTCCGATATGGAAAGCCGGGAGGGCACCGCCGCCACCGAACCAGCCGACGCGGGCAGCCCCCACGATCTCGGCGAACACGGCCTGAGCCGTCGAGAACACGACATCCTGGCATTCGAGCGGCAGTGGTGGAAATACGCCGGTGCCAAGGAAGAAGCCATCAAAGAACTGTTCGGCCTCTCCGCCACCCGCTATTACCAAGTGCTCAACGCATTGATCGACCGTCCCGAAGCGCTCGCCGCCGACCCGATGCTCGTCAAGCGACTGCGTCGATTGCGGTCGAGCAGGCAGAAGGCGCGCGCCGCGCGCCGGCTCGGTTTCGAAACCACGCGGTAGCGGACGGCAGCGGACGGTCGCCAGGGCAACTATGGTCGACTGCGTGAGCAGAACCGTCGAGAACGCGAGCCGAACCTCCGGATCATCGGGACCGCCCCTGCGGGCGTTCGCGATGGTGCTCATCTCCCTGGCCATCTTGTTCGCCGGTCTCGGTCTCGCGGGGTTCGGCGGAGACGACGACGAATCACCCATACCGCCGACCAGCGAAGCAGCCGCGGCGCCGTCCACTTCTGCGGCGGCACCGTCCGGTGGCGGGGTCTTCGGCAACGCCGCGTCCCCGTCCCCGGCGACGGATGCGCGGACTCCGTCGCCCGCCGCGCAAAGCGCGACATCGGGGAGTGCGCCCACCTCCGCCCTGCTCGAGAGCGCACCCGCGTCGGCGGCTCCGGTGCGTGTGTTCAACAACAGCAACGTCGCGGGGCTCGCGGCGCAGACCGCGAGTCTGCTCGAGGACGAAGGGTTCACGGTCGCCGAGACCGGGAACTACAGCGACGGTCTGCTGGCCCAGACCGCGGTGTATTACGGCACGGGCGCCGGGGAGCGGGAAACCGCGATGGCCGTCGCCGACGCGTTGGGGGTGAGCGCGCAGCCGCGGTTCGCCGGGATCGAGGACTCCTCGCCCGGTGTGATCGTGATTGTCACCGAGCAGTGAGCCCGCTCGCCAGGGCTCTTCGGCCATCGCGGCGTTTGTCCCGATCCGGGCCCGGCTATGATCGGGTGACTTTTCGGCACTTCGAAGGAGCGGTTTGATGGCCTCCAGTTCCACCCGTCGCATGTCCTGGCGTGCCCTGGCCCCGATCGTTGCGATCGCTGCGGTGGGCCTGAGCGCGTGCTCGAACAACGAGGCGCCGAGCACCGAGCCGGGCACCACGCCGCCGGTGTGGACTGCATCGGCCGCACCGCAAGGTGAACAGTCGCAGGGCGGTGAGTCGCATGGCGGCGCGACCGGCGGCGAGACCGGTAGCAGAACCGGGGGCGCTGCCTCGTCCGGCGACTCGCTCACAGCTGCACTCGAGTCGGTCTCGGGTGACTCCGCAGGCACCGTCACCTTCGCGGAAGGCGACGGCGGCGTCGAGGTCACCGTCGAGGTGGAAGGTCTCGAGCCCGGTTATTACGGCGTACACGTCCACGAATTCGGTGTGTGCGAGCCCGATTCGGCCGCACCCGCCGGCGGCCCGACCGGCGCGTTCCTGTCGGCCGGCGGTCACCTCCAGGCAGGCGGCAACACCAGCATTCCCGAGAGCGGCGACCTACTCTCCCTCGTCGTCCGCGGCGACGGTTCCTCGACCGCGACCCTGACGACTTCCGAGTTCTCGCTCGAAGATCTGCAGGGCGAGGACGGCACGTCCGTGGTCGTGCATCGCGACAACGCCGGCGAACGCCTCGCCTGCGGTGTGATCGAGTAGAAGCCCGGACGGGTAATCCCACTCACAGGGCCCCGCGACCCGTACGCGGGTCGCGGGGCCCTGTGGTTGGATCATTTCGTGGCGGTTGAGTTTCCGGGATCACCTCGGCCCACCCTCGGTGTGGAATGGGAAATCGCGCTGGTCGACAAGACCACCCGCGATCTGTCGAACACCGCTTCCGTGGTGTTCGACGCCGTCGAAAGCGTCGAAGGGCACACTCCGCGACTGACCAAGGAGTTTCTCCGCAACACCGTCGAACTGGTGACCGACGTGCATTCCACGGTCGGTGAGGCGATCGACGATCTGTCCGAATCGCTGGGCTTGCTGCGTCGCGCCGCCGACCCGCTCGGCGTGGACCTGATGTGCGCCGGCACGCATCCCTTTGCTCAGTGGACGGACCAGGTCGTCACCAAGAGCCCCGAGTACGACGAGATGATCGAGCGCACCCGCTGGTGGGGCCGGCAGATGCTGATCTGGGGTGTGCACGTGCACGTCGGTATCTCGTCCGCCGAGAAGGTCATCCCCATCCTCAACGCGATGCTGGTCAAGTATCCGCATCTCCTCGCGTTGTCGGCGTCGTCCCCGATCTGGGCGGGCCTGGACACCGGCTACGCCAGCAACCGCGCGTTGATTTTCCAGCAGCTGCCCACTGCCGGTCTGCCCTACCACTTCGACAACTGGGCGCAGTACGAGAGCTTCATCGAAGATCAGCTCAGATCCGGCGTGATCAGCAAACCCGGTGGTATGCACTGGGACATCCGCCCCGCGACCAAGTGGGGCACCCTCGAAGTCCGGGTTTTCGACGGCGTCACCAACCGCGCCGAACTCGCGGCGCTCGTCGCACTGGTGCACTCCCTTGTCGTCTACTTCGACGAATGTCTCGAACGCGGTGAAGACCTGCCGACCTTGCAGCCATGGCACGTCAAAGAGAACAAGTGGCGGGCCGCTCGGTACGGGCTCGACGCAGAGGTGATTCTCGACCCCGCATGCCACGAACGACTGGTCACCGACGACCTACACGACCTTCTCGAGCAACTGACCCCCACCGCGGTGCGTCTCGGCTGCGCCGACGAACTCGCGAAGGTCGCCGACATCCCGCGAAACGGGGCGTCGTATCAGCGACAGCGACGTATCGCCGAGGAATCGGGCGGTGACCTCGTAGCGGTGGTGAACTCGCTGGTGAACGAACTTCGAGCCTGATCAGGCGCGGTCCGGGGGGAAATCGTCGCCCTCGAGCAGTCCGTCGCGGCCGAGTTGCTCCCGGTAGGCGACGCGGCCCACCCGGTGTGCGATCACGGGAGCGGTGAGCACCATGAACATGCCGGCGAGCGCCAGCATCCACAGGTCGACCGAGCCGCGCAGGCTCAGCATCGCACCGCCGAGCACGAACAGCAGCCCGATGACCTGTGGTTTCGTCGCGGGATGCATGCGCGAGAGCGTGTCGCGGAAACGGACCACTCCGACTGCGGCGGTAAGCGAGATGAGCGCGCCACACAGGATCAACAGGTGACCGAAGACGTCCAGGATGGTGCTCATTGTTCGTCACGCACCCGGAATCGAGCGATGGACACCGAGCCGATGAACCCGACGAGCGCGAGCGCCACGATGGCGGGGACAACGGTGGTGTCGCGGGTGTATACCGTCCACACCGTCAGTCCGCACATGGCGATGGCGAGAAGACAGTCGACGCCGACGAGCCGGTCCAGCGAATTCGGCCCGGCCAGCACCCGATAGCCGATCAGCAGCGCCGCGAGGAACAGCAGCACCCCGGATATCGTGAGCATCACGCTCATATCGCTTCCTCCGTTCCGCTCCGCCAGGGACTCGGCTGCCATTCCTCGTCTCGCTCGAACGTGTCGATCAGCAGACGTTCGATCAACCGGGCCGAGCGATAGAAGTCTGCGACCGCCTTGTCGGTACTGACATCGAGCACATGGAGGTACATGATCCGGCGAACCTGGTCGATCTCCAGCACCATCGTGCCGGGGATGTTGTTCATGATGTCGGTCCACAGGGTGAGGACGAGGTCGGACTTGATGGTGAGCCGGCACCGCAGAACTCCGGTGACCGGCTGTGCCGACGGGCGGATCGCCAGCCACGCCACCGAAACCGTCGACTGGATCGATTCGACGAAGATGACCACACCCAGCCGTACAGCGGACAGCAGGTGGACGCGACCTTCGACCGGGACCCGGGGCAGGGGAAGGAGCACGGTGATGATCACCGCGACCGCCAGACCGCCCAGGATGTTGGCGACGCTGAATGTGCCCCACAGGAAGACCCAGACGAACGTCATCCATCCCAGGACGAACATGCGCAGGACGTTCGAGCGCTTCATCATGGTTGCTCTCCCAACACGGCCTCGATGTACACCGACCGGTCGCGGAGATTGTCCGCCGCGCGGTTGCTGATATCGAGCAGCGGGCCGGCGAACACGGTCAGCGACAGTCCGATCGCTACCAGCCACACGGTCGGGACCAGCATCGCCGCCGGCATCTTGCCGACGTCCTCACGGTCGTCGAACGCGATATCCACCTCGGATTCGTCGATCAACGCCGAGGGGCCGATGTCGGCGAGCTCTCCTTCGGGGGCATCGGCGCGGGCACGCCAGAACGCCTTCGTCCAGATCCGCGCCACCACATACAGGGTGAGCAGGCTGGTCAGGGTGCCTCCGCCGACGAGAATCCAGGCGAGCGCCGAGCCGTCTTCTGCACCGGCCTGCAGCAGCGCGACCTTGCCGATGAATCCCGAGAACGGAGGGATGCCGCCGAGGTTGAGCGCGGGAATCAGGAAGAGGACCGCGAGCAGCGGACTCAGGACTGCGAGACTGCCGAGACGACGCAGCGACGCCGAGCCGGCCTGACGCTCGATGAGGCCGACCACCAGGAACAACGTGGTTTGCACGAGGATGTGGTGGCCGACGTAGTAGATGGCGCCGGCCAGCCCTGTCTGCGACGACAGGGCGATACCGAACACCATGTACCCGATGTGGCTGACGAGAGTGAACGACAGCAGACGCTTGATGTCGTTCTGGGCTATGGCACCGAGGATGCCGATGAGCATCGTGAGCAGGCCCGCGACGAGGAGCACGCTGTCCAGTTCGCCGCCCGGGAACAGCAGGGTGTGCGCGCGAATGATGGCGTACACGCCGACCTTGGTGAGCAGGCCCGCGAACACGGCGGTCACCGGGGCAGGCGCGGTCGGGTAGGAGTCGGGAAGCCAGGTCGACAGCGGGAACACCGCCGCCTTGATCCCGAACGCGACCAGCAGCACACCGAAGATCGCGGCACGGGTGCCCGAGGGCACCTCGTCCATCCGCAGCGCCATCTGTGCCAGGTTCAGCGTGCCCGTCGCCGCGTACGCGAATGCCATGCCGGCCAGGAACACCATGGACGACACCATCGACACCATGACGTACGAGACACCCGCCCGAACCCGGTCGGCGCTCGCTCCCAACGTCAGGAGCACGAACGATGCTGCGAGCAATACTTCGAAGCCGACGAACAGGTTGAACAGGTCGCCCGCGAGGAACGCGATGTTGATACCGGCGGTCAACGCGAGATACGTCGGCAGGAAGATCGACACCGGCTGTTGTTCGTTGCCGTCGTGGATGCCCTGTCCGACGGCGAACAACATGACCGAGAGCAGCACGATCCCCGAGACCACAAGCATCAGTGCGGCAAGCCGGTCGGCTACGAGCGAGATGCCGATCGGGGCTTCCCAGCCGCCGACCTGAACGACCTCGATGCCGTCGCGGTCGGCGAAGTAGAGCAGCATCACCGCCACGGCGAGGGACGCGACCAGCGCGATGACGGTCACCGCGCGTTGGGCGCGGGGACGTCGTCCCAGGATGAGGGTGCCGGCAGCCGCCAGTAGCGGGATCAGCACCGGAAGTGGAATCAGGTAGGCCACGGACAGCGTCATCGGCGGTCACCCTTTCCTTCGCCACCGGCACCGCTGTCGTCGGCACTGTCCGCCTCGGGACGGTTCCTGCCGTCGGGAGTCGAGATGGATACCGCCGCGTCCGTGTAGGCCGAATCCTCCGGGTCGTCGAAGTCGCCGTCGTGGAGATCCTCGTAGACCTCGAGATCCTCGATGTTGGTGAGAGCCTCCAGGGGAATCGGGTTGCCTTCCGCGTCGAAGGCGTCGCCGCTCTTGCTCGGCTCGCCGGTGAGGGGATCGTCGGATCGGTCGCGCACCGGCGCATCCGCGGGACTGCGCCGTTTCGAGACGAGGGTGTCCTCGGGGTCGTTCTCGACCTCGTCGCGCGCACGGTAGACGTAGGACCGGTACGTCAGTGCCAGTACGAAGGCGGCGACTCCCATGGTGATCACGATCGAGGTCAGAATCATCGCCTGCGCCAGCGGGTCGGCCATGTCGTCGCGGATCGCACTGGTCGTTCCGATGATCGGGGCGCTGCCGGAGGGCCCCGAGACAGTGAGGATGAGCAGGTTGATGCCGTTGCTCATGAGGAGCAGCCCGAGCAGCATCTTGATGATGCTGCGCTCGAGCAACATGTACACCCCGGACGCGACGAGGATGCCGGCCAGTATCAGCAGGGTCAGGTTCGAGGTCATCGCTTCTCACTCACGATCTCGGCGTCCAGCCGGGCCCCGAGACTACGAAGCACATCGAGCACGAGGCCGACGACGATCAGATACACCCCGAGGTCGAAGAACAGCGCGGTGACCAATTTGATGTCGCCGAGCAGAGGCAACGCGAACTCGATCGTCGCCGACGACAAGACCGGTGCCCCGAGGAACAACGAGACCAGTGCGGTACCGGCCGAGAACGTCAGGCCCAGGCCCAGGATCTTGCCCGCGTCGATAGGAACGGCCTCTCCGAGTTCGTAGCGTCCCCCGGCCAGGTAACGCAGCACGAGCGCGAGCCCGGCGACGAGACCGCCGGCGAATCCGCCGCCCGGCGCGTTGTGCCCGGAGAAGAAGAAGTACACCGACAGCACCATCATCGTCGGGAACACCAGGCGGGTGGTGACCTCCAGAACCAGCGACCGGTACTTCGGGTCGATCAGGTCGCCGCCCCGCAACCAGGTGGTCTCGTGGCTCGACGTCACCGCGTCCAACTGCGACGCCGGCGCGTCGGAGACCCGCGGTGCGGTGCCGAATCGCCGGGTGCGGAACACCAGGCTCGCGACGCCCGTCGCCGCGACGAGCAGCACGGAGATCTCGCCGAGGGTGTCCCAGGCACGAATGTCGACGAGAAGCACATTCACGACGTTCTTGCCGTCACCCACGTTGTAAGCGGCATCCGGCAACAACAGCGAGATGGGCTCGGCGGTGCGGGCGGCGACCGCGAACAGGCCGACACCGACCACCACCGCGCCGACGGCGATCCCGAGCAGAGCCCGCGGCAGTTTGTTTCCCGGCAAGGCTCGTGGGTCCACTTCGGCGGGCAGCTTGCGCATCACCAGCACGAACATCACGAGCGTCACGGTTTCGACGAGGAACTGGGTCAGGGCCAGGTCGGGGGCGCCCTGCAACGCGAACAGCACACCGAGTCCGTAGCCCGTCACACCCACGACCAGAACGGTGCCGAGCCGGTTGCGCAACACCGCCGCGGTGATCGCGGCGCCGACCATCACCACGCCCACGGCCAGTTGCCACGGGGTGTCCCACATGCGGGTCCCGGGGGTGGCATTCGGGCCGAACACGAGCAGAAGCAGGGTGGGCAGCAACGCCAGGGTGATGAGGATGGTGGCCTGGGTGAGCGGCAGCGACCCGCGCTGGATGAACGCCGTCAGCCTCATCGACAGGGTGTCCATGCCGCGCAGGGTGGCGTCGTAGATGCGGTCGGCGTTGCCGAGCGGGGGATGCTCGAACCGCATCCGCGCGACCGTGCGGTGCGCGAGATACAGCGTGGTACCGCCGAGGATCACGACAGCGGTCAGACCCAGGGGCAGGGTGAATCCGTGCCACAGTGCCAGGTGGTACGGCTTGTCGAGGGCGGTCGGCAGGGTCTGCGCGTAAGGACTGACGAGGCCGTCGATCCACGGCGCGACCAGTCCGGCGGCGAGACCGGCGAACGCCAGCAGAGACGGCGCGGTCAACAGCAGCGGCCCGGGGGCATGCAGTTGCTGCACCACCGGGCTCGGTCGCTTGAGCTGCTTGCGGCCGAACGCTCCCCAGATGAACCGGATGCTGTAGGCGAGGGTGAGGACAGAACCGATCACCATGCCCGCGACCACCGCGATCCGCGCCGACTCGGGAAGAACATCCGTGACGAGCGCGGCTTCGAGGGCTGCTTCCTTACCGAGGAATCCGATGAACGGCGGCAGACCGGCCATACTCGCCGCCGCCAATGCGGCCAGAGCCGCCAGATACGGCGTCTTCGTACCCAGATGAGCGAGTTTGCGAATATCGCGGGTGCCTGTCGAATGGTCGATGACGCCCACGATCATGAACAGACATGCCTTGAACATGGCGTGCGCAACCACCATCGTGAGCCCCGCCAGTGCCGCTTCCCGGCTACCGATCCCGACGAGTGCGGTGAGGAAGCCGAGCTGGCTGACGGTACCGAACGCGAGAATGAGCTTCAGGTCGAACGCGCGGAACGCCCGCCAACCCGCCAGGATCATCGACACCAGACCGAGCGTGATCACGATCGGGCGCCATGGCGCGGAGTCCGCGAAGGCGGGTGCGAGACGCGCGATCAGGTAGATACCGGCTTTGACCATCGCCGCAGCGTGCAGATATCCGGACACCGGGGTGGGGGCGGCCATCGCACCCGGAAGCCAGAAGTGGAGCGGTACGACAGCGGATTTCGCCAGTGCGCCGATCAGCATCAATGCGATACCGACGCCGGCAAGCCACCCTTGCGGGGCGACCTCGATCACTTCCGACAGGTTGTAGCTGCCGGCGAGCTGCCCGAGAATGATGATGCCCACGAGCATCGCCAGACCGCCGGCGGTGGTCACGAGCAGTGCCTGCGTCGCGGCGCGGCGGCTCGACGCACGCTCGGCGTAGTGGCCCACCAGCAGGAACGACAGGATCGTCGTCAGTTCCCAGTAGGTGTAGAGCAGCAGCATGTTGTCGCTGGTGACGAGACCGAACATGGCCCCGGAGAAGGCGACCATTTCGGCCGCGAAGATGCCCAGGCGAGGTTCGTCGTCCTCGAAGTACCGAGCGCAGTAGAGCAGAATGAGTGCGCCGATACCCAGGACCAGCACCGACATCACGGCGGCGAGCGAATCGAACCGCATGTCGATATCCATCGACAGCACGGACGCCCACGCGATCTGCAGTCGCTGTTCGGTTCCCCAGTTGGCTACGACCCATCCCAGGCTCGCCAGCGGCACCAGCGACAGCGGCAGGAATGCGTTTCTCCCCATGACTCTGACCAGAGGCGGTGCCACCAATGCGGCCACCGCGTGAGCAATGAGTATGGCGAGCAAAGGCACTCCGTCGGGGTCGGGCCAGGCGGCGGGGTGTAACAATTTCCGGATATAAATGGCTTGTCAACCGCGCGCGGCACACCGCCGAAACTCGGGGGCCCCGACATGCGCGCCGTTCGCCATTAAGGGCAAATCGGATTGACGCCATCCTAACGGGAGTCTTCGCAGGCTTGCGAATCGGGTCAGCGCAGCTGCCAGGCACATGCCGCCGCGGTGACGGCCAGTGCGGTCACCACCCACCGCGGGTCGGCGGGAAGCGCCCACACCGCGCCCGACACGGCGGCCGCCGGCGCGAGCAACGACATTCCCAGCGCCGCGGTCGTCGCCGTACCCGGCAGCGATGCACCCAGCGCGAGACCGGTGCCCACCGCGACCAGCGCCACCCGCACCGGCAGTGGAATGTGGTCGGCGAACGTTGCCGGCCACAGCACCGCGACCGTCGAGGTCACGAAAGCGACCGCCAGTCCCGCCCCGGGATACGGCAGACGCCGCGCCAGCAGGACGCCTGCGACCGCCGCGGCCGGCGCCACGAGGAGGACCCACACTGTGGCAGCCCGCAATTCGACGGCTAGCGGATACGCCGCCGCCACGACACCGGTCACGGCGATCGGGAACCGGTCGTCGGCGAGCGGCAGAAAACGCGCTGTCACCTCGGCGCCGATCACCGTGGCCACCAGGGCGGCGGCCGCCACGAGCCACATCCGCACGGCACCGGCCGCGGACTCGGACCTCACCAGGTCGCCGAGCAGCACGTAACCGGCGGTCAGCACACACGCGGCGACGACGGCGACGATCAGCGCCCGGCCGTCTATCCGCTGTGCCCGCGCCCCCGGACGCGTCGTCGACATCGCTGCGACGAGTGCCACCAACGCGACGGCGAACAACCACTGCGGCACAGGCCAGCGCATCCAGGCGACCGGAACTTGCGAACCCACCACCGGTGCGACCAGAAACGCCGCCCACGCGCCCGCCGGCAGCGCCCATCGGTCGGTCGCCGCACTCCACGCGCCGGCCGTCGCAGCGCCCAGGAGCACCCCTGTCGTCACAGAGATCACCAGTCCCACGGCGGTGACCGTGTCCGCCGACGCCTCCGCCGGCACCAGATACCGCACCGAACCGAGTACCAGCACCGCTCCGGCGCCGATCGCCCACGCGGTGCGGCGCCGAACGCTGCAGGCCCGCCACCGACACCACCGCCAGCACCGCCGTCGCGATCGGCGCGGCATCACTGCGGGCGCCGCTCGGCAATACCGAGTCGCCGACGGCCGACACGAACAGCACCACTGCGCAGGCGGACAGCGCGGCGACAGCCGCGGCGGGTCCCGCCGCACGGACCGCGGTGGACGTCGGCGCCATGTCAGCGTCCGTCCGCGTACGCCCGCAGATGTTCGACCTGCACCGGATCGAGTGAGGGCCGGACTTTCTGCCGCGCCGCCGCCATGTCCTCGGCAGTGACCACGGCCGCATCCACCCGGCGACGCATCGCGGCCAGCGCAGCCTCCCTCAGTAATGCTGCGCAGTCGGCTGCCGAATAACCGTCGAGTTCACCGGCGAGCGCGTCGAGATCGACGTCGTCGTCCAACGGCACCGATTTTCCCGCCGTTTTCAGGATGGCGGCGCGTGCCTCTGCGTCGGGCGGCGGCACGAACACCCGACGTTCGAGCCTGCCCGGTCGCAGCAACGCCGGGTCGATCAGATCGGGACGGTTGGTGGCGCCCACCACGACGACGTCGCGCAGTGGTTCGACACCGTCGAGTTCGGTGAGCAGCGCCGCAACGACCCGATCGGACACTCCCGAATCCGAGGTTTGACCACGGCGTGGTGCGAGAGCGTCCACCTCGTCGAGAAACACCAGCGACGGCGCGGAGTCGCGGGCCCGCTGGAACAGTTCGCGCACCGCCTTCTCCGACGCCCCCACCCACTTGTCCATGAGTTCGGCGCCTTTGACGGCGTGAACACTGAGCCGGCCGGTACCGGCCAGGGCACGCAACAGGTACGTCTTGCCGCAACCGGGCGGGCCGAAGAGCAGCACACCCCGCGGCGGATCCACCCCGAGCCGCGCAAAGGAATCCGGGTGCTGCAGCGGCCACAGCACCGCCTCGGTGAGGGCCTGTTTCGTCTCGACCATGTCGCCGACGTCGTCGAGGCTCACGCTGCCGATCGCCAGTTCCTCGGTACCCGACCGCGACAGCGGACGAATGACCCCGAGCGCACTCACCAGATCCTCCTGGGTGAGGGCGGGTTCGTCGTCGGCGCGGCTCGCCCGAGACGCGGCGCGCAGCGCGGCCTCGCGGCACAGCGCCGCGAGATCCGCGGCGACGAACCCGGGTGTGCGGCCCGCGATCGCCTCGAGGTCGAGCTTCCCGGCCGGAACCTTGCGCAGCAGCACGTCGAGCAGTGCACGCCGGGTGATGCCGTCCGGCAGCGGCAGCGACAGTTCGCGATCACAGATTTCGGGGGAGCGCACCCGCGAGTCGACGTCATCGGGGTGCGCGGTGGTCACGACGAGGGCCACCGATTCGGTGTCGACGGCACGCCTCAGCTCGTCGAGGATCAGGGTGGCGACGGGTTCGGTGTCCGCAGGCAGGACCGCGTCGATGTCGGTGACGAGCAGGACACCGCCACGGCTTACCGCGTCGACGGCTGCGGTGACCCGGCGCAGGCGCTCGTCGGCGGCGAGTGCGCCGATGCCGGGGCCGTCGAGTTCGACGACGTGGCGCGACGCGAGCACCGCGCGCGCGAAGGTGACCTTCCCGACCCCGGCCGGCCCGGTGATCATCACGCCGAGGTGCGGAGATGCGCCGAGGGTACGCAGAAGTTCCGGCTCGTCGAGCGAAAGCTTCAACCACTCGGTGAGCTTGCCGGCCTGGACCGCGACTCCGACGAGATCCTCGACCGGTGGCGCGGACGGTCGCGGGGCCTGCGCCGACGGTGCTGCGGCGGGCACGGCTGCCGGTGCGGCCGCGCTCACGCCTCGGCCGGTACCGCTCCACGTCACCGCGCTGTTCGGCTGCACGCTGACGGGACCGGCAGGGTCTACCGCGGACACGGTCAGCAGTTCCGTCGTCCACGCGATACCGAAGCTCCGCGACAGTGCGCGCGTGGTGTCGGCGTTGCTGGTTCCGGGCCCGAGGTCGCGAGGCAGCAGCGACACGGCGTCGCCCACGGTGAGGACCTTCCCGAGCAGAGCCTGCCGCAGCGTGGTTTCGGGGACCGACTGCCGTGCCGGCGCCGATCCGGTCACGGTCACCGACCGTGCGCCGTACACGGTGACGGGTGCGACGACGACGGTGGTGTCTTCCCGCAGGCCGGTGTTGGACAGGGTCACGTCGTCGAGCAGGATCGTGCCGGTGGGGGTGCCATCGGGTGCGCGCCCCGCGACGGCCGCGGTACGGCGTCCACCGATCAGAGCTATGGCATCCCATTCGCGAAGCCCCAGCGCCATGAGGGCCTCGGGGTGCAGGCGGACGACGCCGCGGCGGGCGTCCGACGCGGAAGTGTTGAGCCGGACGGTCAGCGCGAGCTGTGGGGAGGTCACCCCGCGAGCCTAGATAAGAGTCACCGTCCGCGCGGGCGACGCAGCCGCAGGCGCGCCGAGGAACGTCCGACTGCGCCGGGTACCCGGCGGATACCGGTGCGTCGCAGGTTCCGCGCGCGGCTCTCGGCACGGATCGCGCGTCGCTCTGACGGTTTGATGTCCCAGGTTTCGGGACGGGCGGCCACCCAGCGTCGGGAGCGGACCGCGAACGGGATGTGCAGCAGGTAGACGCCGACCAGGACGAGCATCAGCACGTACGGATAGGTGACGAGCGCGGCCGCTCCGACGGCGACGAGCGCGAGCAGCACCACGGCGAGCCGTGCAGGTACCGACGCCGATTTCATCGCGAGGGTTGGGATTCTGCTGACGATGAGACCCGCGATGACGACCATCCACACCGCGACCAGGGGATACGAGCTCCACCACCCGTCCCCCCACTGGACGAATGCGGCGACGGGCGCGAGGACGACGAGCGCGCCGGCAGGAGAGGGCACACCGACGAAGTATTCGCGGGCGTACGCGGGAACCGAGTCGTCCTCGAGCAGGGTGTTGAAGCGTGCGAGACGCAGCACGATGCTCACCGCGTAGAGCAGCGCGAAGATCCATCCGAACGGGCTGCCGTCGAGCAGCGTCACGTACAGCACCAGGGCGGGTGCGACGCCGAAGGCGATGGCGTCGGACAACGAGTCCAGTTCGGCGCCGATCTTGCTGGTGGCGTCGAGCAGGCGCGCGATGCGCCCGTCGAGCGAGTCGAGAACGGCGGCGGCGCCGACCATCCCGAGGGCGGTGCCGAGTTGACCGTCGAGGGCGAACTTCACGGCGGACAGGCCGGCGGACAGCGCGAGAATCGTGATGATGCTCGGCAGTAGGCGGACGGCCTGAGGGCGGCGGCTCTGCCCCGTGCGGGTCGACCCTGCGGTCGGTGCCGGTTTGGCAGGGGTCACGACAGCGGCGTCGTGGGCAGCTGAGCGATGACGGTTTCCGCGCCGATGGTGCGCTGGCCACGCTCGACGAGCAGAGTGCTGCCGGCCGGCAGGTATGTGTCGACCCGCGACCCGAAACGGATCAGCCCGTACGTGTCGCCGATCGGGAGGGTGTCGCCGATCCGGACATCACACACGATGCGTCGCGCGAGCAACCCGGCGATCTGCACGACCGCGACTTCGGTACCGTCCGGCATCTCGAGCAGCATGCTGTTGCGCTCGTTGACCTCGCTGGCGTCGGCGAGGTCGGCGGAGAGGAACTGCCCCGGCTGGTGTACGACCTTGCGGACGACACCGCCGACGGGGCTGCGCTGCACGTGCACATCGAGCACGGACAGGAAGACGCTCACCCGGGGACGGGCTTCCGGTCCGAGCCCGAGTTCGGCGGGCGGCACGGCGCTGTCGACGAGCGCCACTTCACCGTCGGCCGGTGCCACGACCACGCCGACCCGGTTGGGCGGTACCCGGTGGGGATGCCGGAAGAAGGTCGCGGTCGCGGCGGCCGAGGCGAGGCCGGCGCGGCGGACCCACGGGCGGCGGCGGCCGAGCGCGGCGACGAGAAGCGGCGCGGCGACGAAGGGCAATCCGCCCGGGTGCAGTGGCGGCACGGCATGCCGAACCAGATCGACGATGTGAGCAACTCCGCCGGTCGGCGGGGTTCTGGCGGGGGTCGGCTTACGTGCCACGGCTCCTCTTACTTTGTCGTTCGGTGTTCTACCCGGACACGTGGGCCCGTAAGCACAACAGCCTACGCGAGGAGCAGTCCGAGGGTCAGACCGTCGCTGTCGCCTCCACCTCGTTCTTGATGCGGGCCAAGGTGGCGTTCATGCCGACGACCAGTTCGTCGTCGAAGGTGTCGGCTCCGCCCAGGACGTACTCGACGAGTTTCTGCGAGAGCTTGCTGGTGCCGGTCGGCGCTTCGCGTCGCTGCACGACGCGGGTGCCGGTCTCGGTGGGTTCGAGGGTGAACGACCAGATGGTGCGGTTCTCGTTGACGCGGAACCGCAGTTCGCGGCCGGGTTCGAAGCCGATGACCTTGGAGGTGGTGGGCCACACGAGCAGGCCCTTGCGGTTGATGTTGACGGTGGTGGTTCCCGAACCGACGGCCCCGCCGCGCACGATCATCTTGCGGCATTGGGGGCTCCATTCGCCCATGCGCTTCAGGTCGGAGATCACCGCCCAGACCTGTTCCGGCGCCGCGGCGATCTCGATGGTGGCTTCGAGGGTCTTCGACAAGGTGACTCCTGCTGTGTTGGGGATACCGCTGCGTTGGTGATACTGCTGCGTTGGTGATACTGCTGCGTTGGTGATACTGCTGCGTTGGTGATACTGCTGCGTTGGTGATACTGCTGCGTTGGTGATACTGCTGCGTTGGTGATACTGCTGCGTTGGTGATACTGCCGCGTT
>NZ_JAUZMZ010000080.1:0-22677 GCF_036327435.1 Rhodococcus chondri
GGACGCCGCGGCGGCCATTCCCTTCCGGCCATTCCAGTGGCGGCAAAAATCCAGCCATACCGCGCCGTCCCCAGGCAGTCCCGAACCTACGACACCGGACCTCAGCTGCCCGGCAAAAACGTTAAGGAATCTCAATAGGGTTTGTCAACCGTGCGGCCGCAGGCCGCTCCTCTTTCATGGGGTAGCCGTAGCATCCGCCGGAAATCGGGCGGATTTGGCGTATCCGACTGGTGGGCACGGGGTTTCGAGTTCGGCATGCGCTGTCGACTGGTTGGTGCTTGACTGCCGATGATGATGTTGGTCGGTGCTGGTGGAGGCTGGGGTCGTGGCGACGCGGATGTTCGCGGACGAGGAGTTGGAACGACTGCGGGGATTCCCGGAGATCAGCCGCGAGGAGCTGTTCCGGTACTTCACGCTGACGCCTGCGGATCTGGCGTTCGTGGATCCGGGCCGGGGCCGGGGCCCAGCCGAGCGGCTGGGCTTGGCGATCGCGTTGTGTACGCTGCCGTGGCTGGGATTCGTGCCGGATCGGCTGGTCACGGCTCCGCCGGTGGCGGTGGCTCGTGTCGCCGAGCAGTTGCGGTTGGATCCGGTGGTGATCGGTGCCTACGGCAGGCGAGCCAAGACCCGCACCGAGCATGTGCGCCTGGCCGCGCGGTACCTGGGATGGCGTGCGGTCGGTGCGCTCGAGTTCAAGGAGCTCGATGAGTTCCTGCTCGCGCGGGCGATGGAGCACGATTCCCCGACTCTGCTGTTCCGGCTGGCGTGTGAGTATCTGATCTCGGCGAAGGTGATCCGGCCAGGCCCGGTCACCGTGGTCGAGCGGGTCGCCCACGCCCGCCACCAGGCCCAGACCGAAACCTATGACCGGCTCGCTCACGAGTTCACTGCGGCGCGGTGCGCGGAGTTGGACGGCTTGCTTGTCACCGACGCTTCGCTGGGGATCTCGCGGTTGCGGTGGCTGTCGACCGGGCCGGTGGAGGCCTCGGCGGCCGCGGTCCGCGCCGAGGTCGACAAGCTGGGTTTCCTGCGCGGGTTGGGCGCTGATCGGCTGGATATGTCGGTGCTGCCCGCCGAGCGGCGCCGGTTTTTGGCCACGATGGGCCGGCGCCTGAGTCCGCAAGCGCTGCAACGTCGGGATCCGCAACGCCGGTATCCGATCCTGCTCACGGTGCTGGCCCAGTCCGGCACCGATGTCCTCGATGAGGTCGTGGCGTTGTTCGATCAGGCGATCTCGGTGAAATTCGGTGCTGCCGAACGGAAGATGCAGCAGCGGCTGGCCGAACGAGGGAAGACTGGAGAGGACCGTCAGGCGCTGCTGGACGATCTGTTGGAAATCGTTACCGACCCCGGCGTTCCGGATGAGGAGATCGGTGCGCTGATCCGCGGCGAGAAGATCGGGTGGGAGCGCCTGCGCGCGGCGATCGCCCAGGCCAAGCCCAGGTTGCCGCGTGATCACGGGCATCTGGCGGCGTTGGATTCCTCCTACAACTACCTGCGTCAGTTCACCCCCGCGGTGCTCGAAGCGGTGCGCTTCTGCGGCGGTACCGCCGCGACCGAGTTGCTGATCGCGGTGAACATGCTGCGCGAGTTGAACGCGACCGGGCGGCGCAAGGTCTTCGATGACGCCCCGACCGGGTTCGTGCCGATGAAGTGGCGCGGCTACCTCGACGAGGCCCGCAAATCCGGCAGCGCGACCGCGTATCGGCACTACTGGGAGTTGTGTGTGCTGCTCGGATTGCGTGACGGGTTGCGCAGCGGGGATGTGTTCGTGCCGGGCTCGCGCCGTTACGCCGACCCGGCCGCCTACCTGCTCACCACCGGGCAGTGGGAACCGCAACGCGTTGAGTTCTGCGGCCTGGTCGGGCGATCCGCCGATCCCGGCGTCGCGCTGGCCACCGTGGTCGCCGAACTGCACGACGCTCTCGGTGAGCTGGAGGAGGTGCTGGCCGGCGGGGACGGCCCGGTCCGGCTGGACGAGGGCGGGGATCTGGTGATCTCGCCGCTGAGCGCGGAAGATGTTCCCGCCGAGGCGATCACGCTCAAGGCCGAGCTGACCGAAATGCTGCCGTTCGCGCCGATCGTGTCGCTGCTGATCGAGCTGGACAAACGCACCGGCTACCTGGACTGCTTCACCCACGCCGGCGGTCAGGCCACCCGGACGCCGGAGCTCAAACGCAACCTGATCGCGGTACTGCTGGCGCACTCGACGAACCTGGGGTTGATCCGGATGGCCGAGGCGTGCGGAATCACCTACGACATCCTGGCCTGGACCGACGAGTGGTATGTGCGCGAGGAGACCCTGCGCGCGGCCAACCTGGTACTGGTCGGCTACCACCAGCGGCTGCCGCTGACCGCGGTGTTCGGCGCCGGAACACTGTCGTCGAGCGACGGGCAGCGTTTCCCGACGCGCGGTAAGTCGACCACGGCGCGGCCGTTGAGCCGCTATTTCGCCAGCGAGGGCCTGTCGACCTACACCCATGTCAGCGACACCCACGCCACCTACGGCACCAAGGTCATCGTGGCGACCAAACGCGAAGCCCACTACGTGCTCGATAAGATCCTGGGCAACGCCACCGATCTGCCGATCACCGAGCACGCCACCGACACCCACGGGGTCACCCTGGTCAACTTCGGGTTGTTCGACCTGCTCGGGATGCAGCTCTCGCCACGGATCCGGGATCTGGGGCGGATCACCCTGTACCGGCCGGGCCCGCGCGCCGAGGCCGAGGCCCGGTTCCCGCACGCGGGCCCGCTGATGACCCGCAAGGCCAACCTGGGTTTGATCGCCGAGCACTGGGACGATCTGCTGCGGTTGGCCGGATCGCTGAAGTTCGGGCACGCCACCGCGTCGCTGTTGGTCGGCAAGCTGTCGGCGTCGGGGCGGCAGAACACCCTGGCCGCGGCGCTCAAGGAGTACGGGGCGCTGCGGCGCACCATTTACGCCGCGAGATACCTCTCCGATCCGGACTACCGGCGCAAGATCTCGCGGCAGCTCAACAAGGGCGAGTCGCTGCACGCGCTGCGCCGCGACCTGCTCTATGCCCATGAGGGGATGATCCGGGCGCGCCACCTCGAGGACCAGACCGAGCAGGCCTGGTGCCTGACCTTGACGACCAACGCTGTGATCGCCTGGACCACAGAGTATTACGGGTTCGCTGTCGAGCAGATGCGCCGGACCGGGCAGCGTATCGATGACGAGGTCCTGGCCCACATCAGCCCGGCCCACAGTGCCAACATCAACTTCTTCGGCGCGATCGAGGTCGACATCGACGCCGAGCTGGCCCAGCTGGGCCCGACCGGGTACCGGCCGCTGCGGGTGCGCGACACCTTGTTCTGACCGCGCGGAACCGGGGCCCGTGGTTACGGCGTGGCGATGTCGATAGCGGTGTCTGCTGGCGTGGGTGTTCGGTGGGCGGTGAGGAAGTTGTCGACGAGCCGGGTGCAGTCGTCGTGGTCGATGCTGCGTAATCCGGTGAGACGGGCGAACACGATCGGGCCGAGGAGTTCGATGATGGCGAAGGTGGTGTCGAGCTCGCCGAGCATCGCGCGGGCCTCGGGACTGGTGAGGATCTGGTCGAACGGGTGGCGGTACTGCTCGATGACGCGCGCGCGCAGCGAGGTGACCGCGGCCGGGTCGGGGTGGTCCTCGCCGATGGAACCCATCGCCAGCCAGGCCAGGGTGGTCATCTGCACCGGAGCCTGTTCGATGAGGTCGGCCTGGCTGGCGAGCAGCGCCAGGAGCCGCTCACGCACGGGCCCGGTGCCGGTCGGTGTGTCGACCTGGGGAAGTAGTCGTTCGAAAGTCGCCGCGAGCAACTGGGTGGTGCTGCCGAAGTGCCGGTAGAGGGTGGCGCGGGCGACCTTCGACACGCGGGTGACCGCCTCGACGGTGACCGCCTCGACACCGCCGGTGGACAGCAGATGGGTGGCCGCGTCGAGCAACCGGTTGCGTGAGCGCGCCAGTCGCGGATCGGCCTGCTCGTCGTCCGCGGCGAGCGGGTCGGTCGCCGCCGGGCCTGGGTCGGTCATGGACGCGCCTTCCTCCGAATTCGTGTCGTTGAACTCTTGATATGGGTGAACTCTATCCCACCCCCCAACCACTATGATACGAATGGTCTCGTACAGATACCGTTGGTCTTCAAAGTCGGGGAGGTGCCGGTGGCCACACCCGGAACGGACACTGTCGAGATCGCCCGCTGGACCAGGGCCCAGTGGTGGATGCTGGCGGTGTCGTGCCTGGCGGTGGCGCTGGTGGTCGCGGCGATGGCGGCGTTGTATTCGGCGTTGCCGCAGATCGCGCTTGCGACCGGGGCCACCCAAGCCCAGCTGACCTGGATCGTCGACGGCTACACGCTGGTGCTGGCGTGTCTGGTGCTGCCCGCCGGCGCCGTCGGTGACCGTTACGGGCGCCGCGTGGTGCTGGTGGTGGGGTTGGTGGTGTTCGCCGCCGCCTCGGCGCTGCCGCTGCTGCTGTCCGACCCGGCCTGGTTGATCGCGACGCGCGCGCTGGCCGGGGCAGGCGCCGCGCTGGTGATGCCCTCGACGCTGTCGATCCTCACTGCAGGGTTCGCCCCCGCTCATCGCGGCCGGGCGGTGGGGATATGGGCCGGGGTCGCCGGATCCGGGGCGATACTGGGGATTCTCGGTGCCGGGGTGCTGCTCGAACGATGGTCGTGGCTATCGGTGTTCGTAGGGTTGACCGTGGCCGGGGCGGTGCTGGCGGGGTTGGCGTGCACCATCGCCGAGTCCCGCCAGCGCGAGCATCCGCAGGTGGACTGGGTGGGCGCGGTGGCGGTGGCGGTCGCTGTCGCGGCGATCGTGTTCGCCGTGATCGAGTTCCCCGCGCGCGGCTGGGCCGACCCGCTCGTCGCCGCCGCCGCCGGGGTCGGCGTGGCCGCGACGGCGGCCTTCGTGGTCGTCGAGCTGCGCTCGGCGGCGCCGCTGCTGGATGTGCGGTTGTTCGCCCGCCGTGGTTTCGGTGCCGGGTCGCTGTCGGTGACCATCCAGTTCCTGGTCACCTTCGGGGTATTCCTGCTGCTTGTGCAGTACCTGCAGCTGGTCTTCGGTTACGGGCCGCTGGCCTCGGCGCTGGCGTTGGCGCCGATGGTGGTGCCGCTGGTCGTGATCTCGGTGATCGCGCCGTGGCTGTCGAGCCTGGTCGGGTTACGGGTGATGACCGTGGCCGGCCTGCTCACCATCGCCGCCGGGCTGGTGCTGGTGAGCCGGCTGACACTCGCCGCGCACTACCTCGACCTGCTGTGGCCGCTGCTGATCATGAGCGCGGGCCTGGGATTGTGCACCGCGCCGGCGACCTATGCCATCGTCGCCGACACCCCCGAGGCCAAACACGGGGTCGCCGCCGCGGTCAACGACGCCGCCCGCGAGATCGGCGCCGCGATCGGGATCGCCGTGGCCGGCAGCGTGCTGGCCGCCGGCTACACCCACCGCATCCAGCCCGCCCTGCCCCAGTTGCCCGAGCCCGCCCGCGGCCCGGTCGCCGATTCCCTGGCCGCGGCGCTGCAGGTCGCCGACCAGGCCGGACCGGTGGCCGCACCGCTGGCCGAGTTCGCCAAGGCCGCGTTCGTGCACGGCAGCGGCCAGGCCGCGCTCGCCCTGGCCGCCCTCACCACCGTCGGGGCGATCGTGCTGGCAGTACTGGCCCCCGGCCGCGCACCACGCCGCCGATACATCTCGACCATTTCCCCCGCAAAACACGCTCCCTTCTCGTGAAAGACGCCCGTCATGACGGCCTATCGCACGATCATCGTCGACACCGACGGATCCGACCGCTCCTACCGTGTGGTCGACCACGCCGCCGAACTCGCCCACGCCACCCACGCCCGGCTCCTGATCATCTGCGCCCGCCACCACATCGACGCACGTGAGCTCGGGGCGGACCTCGACCGGCTCGGACCCGACGCCTACCAGCTACGCGGCACCACTCCCACCGAGGCCATCCTGCGGACCGCCCACCAGCACGCCCTCGCCCACGGCGCCACCGACATCGAAACCCACATCCTGTCCGAACCCGCCCCGCACGCGCTGCTGCACCTGGCCGCCGCCACCGGCGCCGACCTCATTGTCACCGCCGATCCCCACCGGCCACCGCTGCTGGCCCGGCTGCTGACTACCCCACCGATCGAGCTCGCCCGCAAAGCCCACTGCGACATCCTCTTCACCACCGCACGGTAGACACACCCCACAGAAAGCGCCCATGACCGAGAACACACCCAGCACCCATACACCCGAGCCCCGACAGGTCCCGGACTGGATTCCCGCCTTCCCTGTGCTCGCACCCGACTCCGCCGACCTGCCACCCCACCACGACCACTGCCTCGGCTGCGGACCGGCCAACCCCCACGGCCACCAGCTACGCGCCCGCCGCGACGCACACGGCGTCCACGCCCACCACCGCTTCGACTCTCGCCACGTCGGCGCCCCCGCGATCGCCCACGGCGGCGCGGTCGCCACCGTCCTCGACGAACTGTTCGGACTCTTGCTCTACACCGTCGGGGAACCCGCGGTCACCCGCCACCTTGCCATCGACTACCTCGCCCCGATCCTGCTCGACACCCCTTACACCCTCCGCGCCCACATCCACGCCCGCGACGGCCGCAAACTCCACCTGCAAGCCACCATCGAAAACGACCACGCCCACGTGATCACCACCGCCACCGCCCTGTTCCTCACCGTCGACGTCAACCACTTCCTCACCCACAACACACCCCCACACACCGATAACACCCCCTGACCTGTTCCGTAACCGGATCGGCCACCGGAACACCACGCAGAGCCAACGTCGGCCCAGCTCACCGGTGTTCCGTAGAGGTGTTCCGCTGACTGTGCCGGTCAACCCCCGCTATCTGGAACACTTTCGGCATGGGTGAGCCGTTCCGCGTCGGATACTGCCGCTGCTCCACCGACGAACAAGACGTCGAGATCCAAACCGAGCAGCTATTGGCGCTCGGAGTGCCGCGTGAGCGGATCTTCATCGACAAAGGGTTCTCCGGGACCACCCGCAAGAACCGGGCCGGGCTCGACAACGCACTCGCCGCCGTCACCTCCGCCGCGGCGGCCATCGACGGGCGACAGGTAGTGCTGACCACGCCGAAGTTCGACCGATTCGCACGCAACATGGCCGAAGCAGGCCAGACCCTGACCGAACTGCGCGAGCGCGAGGTGCTGTTCGGACTCGGGAGCTCGATCTACGACTGGAACGACCCGTTCGGCAAGCTCTTCCTGCAAACCTTGGCCATGGTCGCCGAATTCGAGGCCAACCTCAACCACCTACGCACCCGCGAGGGCATGGCCAAGGCCCGCGCGAAAGGCAGGCTCAAGGGCAAGCAGCCGAAACTTCCTCTCACGGCACGGAAAACAATCCACCGCCGCTACCACGACCCCGCCGACGACGCGAGCCTGGCGGACCTGGCCGAGGAATACAGCGTCGGCCGCTCCACCATCCACCGCATCGTCAGCAGTGCTGCACCACGAGCCTGAGAATTCACCAGCCTGTCGTCAGGATCCCGCTACTTTGCACTTCCTGACAACCTTGGGTTGCGGGCCCTTACGTCCCACACGAGTTCTGGCCCGAATCGGATCGTCGGCGAGCTGGGCGGATACGCCGCGCCCGCCAGGAGCCGGTGGCGAGACAGACGATCGTTTCGACCCAACAGGCCGAGCGGATCACCGACCGGGCACTACGCCATATCCGCCCGATTTTCGGCAAATGCTACGGCTACCCCTTCATCGGCGCCGGAGGCGGCGCAAACCGGAGGTCCTGGAGTGCGTAGCACGCGTCGGTAAACGCGAAGCCCGTCGAGATGACCAAACACCTACAAGGGACCGAATCGAGGCCAGACAGAATCAACATTCCTGGAGGGAGTGAGCAGGAGACCCTCAACTCGGTTGAACCGCAGGTAATGCCGCTGGCATGCAAAGGAAACCGTCGTCGGCTTCACCGTTAGCTACGCCGAGCTGTTGTGAACTCGTATGCCCCGGCCCACTGATGTGAGTGGCGGTGAAGTCGTCGAACCCAACTGCTTGGCCCCTCGGGCGAATACGCCCACCCGGAACTGCCAGTCAATCCGAATCCGGGGCGGCGAGCAGCCGTCAGACGCGCTCGCGCCCGAACCACGAGGAGCTCACGGCCGGGTCCCACAGTTGCGCAAAATGGTTGACCGGCCCATGACCTCGACCGACCCGCAGACTTTCACCACCCCGGATACTGGCGGTCAGCCACGCCTTTGCCTCCTCGAGCGCCTCCACCCATCCCGATCGCTGCGGCCGCAGCGTGGCCATCGCCGCCGAAAGAGAACATCCGGTGCCGTGCGTGTTCTGAGTGACGATTCGCGGGCTCTCGAACACCACCGGTTCTGATGCTGCCGCGGGGTCGACGACACAATCGAAGACCGTATCGCCCTTGAGATGTCCGCCTTTGACCAACACCGCCACCTGGTGGTGCTCGGCCACCTCCCAGCCTTGATCGAGCAGCTCCGCCCAGGAGTCGGCAGGTTGCGCGCCGGCCAGGACCGCAAGTTCCGGAACGTTCGGCGTGATCAGATCCACCGCAGCAATGAGGTCTTTGAGAGCATCCTCCGCATCGGCGCTGAGCAACCGATCACCGCTGGTGGCGACGATGACCGGGTCGAGAACGATCACCGGCGGTGCTACCTCACCGATCCACACGGCCACGGCCCGCACCAGGTCCGTGTCGGCCAGCATGCCGATCTTGACCGCGTCGATGACGACGTCGTCGCTGACAGCCTCCAGCTGGGCGGTCAGGAACGACGCAGGCGGCAGGTGGACGCTTCGGACACCGCAGGTGTTCTGCGCGACCAGCGCAGCGACCACGGCCATTCCGTAGCCGCGGTGGGCGGCGATGCTTTTGAGGTCGGCGTGGATCCCGGCACCACCGGTCGGATCGGTTCCCGCTATCGACAGCACCCTTGGTGGCAGGTGGACATGCTGAGTCATCCGGACATCCCTTCGCTAGTACGAGCTAGTGCAGGTTCGACGGGTGTGATCTCAGCCCCTTGCCTGGGGCACCCCGTGTCACGGGAAGCCATCGTAGAGCGGTCGCTCATTCCGTCCGCCGTTGCCCGTCGAAAACCCTGGATACAGGCCCTACCGGGGTACACCGAACTTCGGATCTACGCCGCCGCAGCAACGGGTGGTCCTGGCCGATAGACGGTGTTGTCGCGCAGCATCGCCCACAACACGTTCGATCTGCGTCTGGCCAGGGCGAGAACGGCCTGGGTGTGGCGTTTTCCCTCGCTGCGTTTGCGGTCGTAGTAGGCCTTGGAGTCGGCGTTGGATCGGATGCTCAGCTGCGCGGACAGGTAGAACACCCGCAGCAGCCGGCGATCGTAGCGCCGCGGCCGTCGATGATTGCCGCTGATACGGCCCGAATCCCGCGGTACCGGCGCCAGTCCGGCGACCGCAGCGAGGCGGTCGGCGGTGGCGAACACGGCGAGGTCCCCGCCGACCGCGGCGAGGAACTCGGCGCCGAGCAGGGGCCCGATCCCGGGCATGCTCTCGATCACCGCAGCATGACGATGCCGGCGGAACCGGTCTTCGATGCTGGTATCGAGTTCAGCGAGTTCGGCATCGAGCGCCAGGATCTGCTTCGCGAGTCTGCCGACGGTTGCCGCGGCGACATCCTGTCCCGGCACGCGAACACGCTGGGCGTTCGCTGCGTGCAGCGCGGTGGCCGCCACCTTGGCGGCGTTGTAGGCCTTGCGTTCGCGTAGCCAGGACTCGAGCCGGGCCTGCCCGAGCCGGCGCAACCCGTCGGGCGTGCGGTAGCCGGTCAGCAGGATCAGCGCGGCCTTGGTGTTGCTGATGTCCAGCGCCCGCTCCAGGGCGGGAAAATAGGTGCCCAGCAGCGAACGCAGGCGATTGATCGCCCGGGTGCGGTCGCGCATCAGGTCGGTGCGATGCGAGGTCAGGATGCGCAGTTCGACGCTGAGTTCGTCGTCGATGCGCATCGGGTGCAGATCGCGGCGCATGCGGGCCTGGTCGGCGATGACCGCGGCATCCTTGGCGTCGGTCTTGCCGTCACCGCGGTAGCCGGCCGAGGCGTGGTGGACCATGCGCCCGGGAAGATAGAGCAGGCTCTGGCCGCGTTCGGCCAGCAGGGCGATGACCAGGGCGGCTCCGCCGCTGTTGAGATCGATCGCCCAGGTCACGGTCCCCTCATCCGCGAGACGGGTCACAGCATCGATCAGGTCGATCAGTTCGGCTTCGTCGTTGGCGACCCGCCGAGAATGCAGGCGGGTGCCGTCGGTGTCGATCACGACGCAGTGGTGATGGTTTTTGCCGGCATCGATTCCCGCCCAGAGTTGTCTCACCTGCACTCCTTTTGTGGCCGTTGCGGATCCGTGTACCTGGCGGACGACCTCTCCGTCGTGTCCTTAAACAGCGATCGCGTCGCATCTCTCAATGAGCGGTCGAGTCGTCGAGGACGCCGCGGCGGCCATTCCCTTCCGGCCATTCCAGTGGCGGCAAAAATCCAGCCATACCGCGCCGTCCCCAGGCAGTCCCGAACCTACGACACCGGACCTCAGCTGCCCGGCAAAAACGTTAAGGCAAAATCAGGCTCTTGTGGGAGTGCGAAGCGCAGCGGAGCTCGAATCGGTGTGCGCCGCAGGCGCGCTGAGAAGCCAGATCACACCGTTTCAAGCCGGGGCCACAAGGTGAACGACCCTCTTCTCCACCTTGAGAGAACGGCCTCGCTGGAAATGCCCTGATCTGCTGTTTTGATGATTTTTGTTAACGTTGAATCCTACGGCAGTCGAGCTGCGCGCGGAGTGGCCGCTGCGGCCACCAGAACGAACAACAACGGCAGAATCATCAGTCCCCCGAGGCCGGCGAACACCGCCCGGCCGGCGCTGCCGTAGCGCCGATACGAGCGTCGTGCGCAGACGATCGCGCTCGTGGTGGCGAGCGCGTTGAAGATCAGCAGGATCACGAAAAAGCTCACAGTCGAAGTCCCTTCGTCGTGTTAGGCCACGCGCCGGCGTTACAGATCGAACAGGGAAAACTGGTTTCTTCGCGGCCTCGGCGTCGGTGTCGCGTTCGTAGCGTTGCGCCATCAACGGGCCGCTTCCGGTGTGCAGCCGATTTCCTGTGCGACGGCGTACCAGTCGGCCCGTCCGCGTTCATCTCCCAAGCAGTGCGGTGCATCCCAGGAGATTAAAGTGCGTTTCTCGGTGATCATGTCGTCGAGCGTGACCGCCGACCCGCCGGTGAGCAGCAGACTCTTGTCCGGCAGTTGCACCAGCACCCCCTGCTGACGTGGCCAGCAGCTATTTGGTGGCAAGGCGGCGCATCTGCGGCGGGGCGGCAGCGCGGTCCTTGCCTAAGGAGGCTAGGCGGGTTGCAGTTCGGGTACCGACTGCACACTCAGCTCTGGCTGGTCGTCGAACGAGCGTGGCAGCGGTGGGACAGTGAAACCTTCGGTTTCGGCTGCCACGACGAAGTTGCGCCAGTGCCTGCTGACGGTGGACTTGTCGAGTTGCAACTGTCCCGCGACCTGCACCTGGTTGAGCTCGGGGTGGTCGAGACGGACCACGGCGACCCGTTTGACCGCGTCGGTCAGTGCACTGTGGCGGAGGAAGGCGTGCAACCCGTCGCTGGTCTGGGGCCATCCGTTGCGCGTGGCCGGTGCACCGGTTGCACTGCGCGGGACAACCCCCTCGCGCTCCGGCGCTCCGATTGCACGTGCGTCGGTTGCAGGACGTGCCACCTCGGGAGCGGCCGGGTGGGGGTGCACCTCCACGGCCGTGGTTGCACCCACCTGTCGGCTTGCTCCTCCCCTGCTGGGGTCGTGGCAGTTGCGTTCGGCAACGCGGGATGTGCTGAGGGTGGGAGGCACGGTGGCGCCGGTGCGGGCGTGGGCGCGTTCGTCCTTGATGGCCTGCAACATGATGGTGAACAGGTGCAGCAAGGCCAGCCACAGCAACGGGAAGATCATGGCGATGCCGGCGGCGATCGCGGCAGGCTGCGGGATGTAGCCGAGGTCTTCGCCCGCCGCAACCCTCGCTGCGTTGCGCTGAGCGAGTTGGTAGGCGTGATAGCCGTTGCCGGCCACACTGAGCAGCACCGTCGCGGTGGCCACGCCCAGGCAGAAGCGGCGACCGGTCTTATAAGTCTGGTCGGCTCCGAGGGCAACCAGGCCCAGGGTGGCGGCGGCCTGTGCAACATCAATGGCCACCGGCGCCATCCATGCGTTGTGTGGGCGCACCCCGATCTCGAGAGCGAGTTGACGGAGTGCATCGAAGGACAGGGTGAAGGCGAGTGCGGCGAGGACGAGTGTCATGAATGCAACGCCGGTCAGCGCTGCGGTCTTGGCGCGCAGGGCGGTTGCGTCGTGGGTTGTATCGTCGGACATGACCGAGTGATCTCCTTGCTGTGGGTTTCTTGGTCAGGGCGTCCTGCGGAGCGGCAATTCCATGCAGGGCGCCCATCATTTTCAGCAATGCAAGCAATGCAAGTAATGCTTTTATTCAGTGGTCGGAGAGTGGTCGGCCGGGAGACAGGGGCCCATCAATCCCTTCGAACGATTCACCCTCGTTGTGGAGGGCGGCACGTCGGCGGCTCTCCTCGGCAATGGCTTTTTCCACGAAGTGGGACCAGTTGCGATCGGCTTCGGCTGTGCGAGTGGCATTAAAGGCAAGGCGGGCCTGGGTGTAGACGTCCGGCGAGATATAGACCGTCACAGCCTTATTGCTCTGTTTCTTCTCGGCCGGCTCTGCCGGTCGATCGACCTGCTGTTGCGCAGGCGCAACGCTTCGGTTCTTTGCCTGCAACCCGGACAGGTCACCCGTGACCGGGCGCGCACTTCCTGGGTTGGTGGTAGAGACACGAGGCAGACCAGTGACAGCTCGGCGAGGCTCGCTCATGATGCTGCTTCCTCTGCTTCTGCGGCAGTGATTCGGCGAACCAACTCTTCGGTGACACCCACCAGATCGTCCGCCACGGAGGTGGAAGCCTGAGGTGCTAAGGCCTGGGCCTGAGCCTCACCTCGGAGCACCTCGTACCACTTGGGCCCGTTACGCACGACGTCGTCAAGCTCGTGCACCAGAAGTCCTCGCTCCCGTGTTGCGAGAGCGGTGGCTTCGGAGTGCCGTACAGTCTTATCGAATATGGCGTCGGTGCTGCCGCCGAACGCTTCTGCAATCGCTTGTCGTGCTTGTTGCTGAACCTTCGTGGCCGACTTTCCGATCCCGGTCAGTACGACGCCGAGCAGGTCGAGATCCGGATTGTCTCCCAGGACAGCATTGAGTCGGTTCATGACACCGGCCATACCCTTGCGGCTGGATGCATCACTCTTGACAGGGATCAATAACCAGCGGGCTGCAGCTGCTGCTGCGGTTTGCAGGGATTCGTCGCCGGGCGGGCAGTCCAGCAAGATCATGTCGTACTGGGGTGCAATCGGCGCCAACGCCATTGCTAGCGCGAGCCTTGCGCCGGCCGGGTCTTTCGATGCCTTCGAGGTCAGGGCTGCGGTGGCCGCCTCGAGGTGGTGCCCTCCGGGCGCAATGTCGAGGTTCGGGCGGACATCGCGAACCGGTTCGAGTGGCGATCCGAAGGCCAGGGCTTGCGCGAGATTACTCCCCTCGTCGTCAAGATCGGTGTTGGTGTACCCCAGGTCTTCGGCGACGTTGCCTTGTGGGTCGAGATCGACGACCAGGACTTTGTAGTCGGAGGCTGCCAGTAGACCCCCAATGTTGGAAGCGAGCGTTGTCTTGAACACTCCCCCTTTACTGTTGATGAGCGCGACAACTCGCTGTAGCGCTTCGGCGTTGCGCTTCGGAGGCACCTTCTCGCGTGCAGCCATTGATCTTCCTCCATCTCGATCGAAGCAATACAAGCTTTGATGGTAATGCCAGTAATGCTGGTATTACCATCAAAAATGTCTATGTCAGCAATGCTGGGCGGATTAAATCCGGGGCTGGTGTTACTGGTGTTGCTGGGCGTTAGGAACATTACCAGGAATGACCGTAATGCAAGCATTGCTTGCCATACGTGTCTTTTACCGGTAATACCAGTATTGCTTGCTTTACTTAATGGCAGGTGAGGATGCACAGGGTCGCGCGGTGGTGCGCTGCCGTGAGGATCTTCAATGACAGCAATACAAGCAATGCCTGTAATAAATGCAAAGCTTGGAGCAACTCGCTCACGCGGCGGGATTCCCTGGCCTCGTCTGGACAGTAACACTGGTAATGCTTGCAATAACTGCCGCGGCTCGCAGGCTTCGATATCCCATCAATGCTGGCATTGCTGGCTCCACGGTCGTACCTCGAGCGGGAAGCCGATGCATTGATTCGGCGAGGAGTGCCGAAGCCTGTACGGCACGAACGTGCCCTGACATAGCGCGCCCGTTCCCTCCACGTCGCCTCAAATGACCGTCAAATGCGGCAAGGGGAAATAGCCCAGCGCGGTAGAGACGATGGTTCGGGCGGCGTGATAGTCGGCGCGGCCATCGTCACCGGTGGGGAAGCGTCCGTAGCGTGCTCGCGCCGGAGCGGCAATGGGAAGGGCGAGTGAGCCTCGGGGGACCGGCCGGACACCGCGCTTCTTCCCGGGCCGGCGGCGCCACTCGAGTTCTTCGATCCACCAACGGTGCAGCTCGCGGTCGACCAGGTGCCGATGAGCCCTGTCCGCTGCGGTGCCCGTCGCGCCCAGGAGATGCGCGGTGCGGTCCATGCTCTTCCGCGACGTGCCGGGCGATGTCGGAAGAAGTCCCAGGGTGTGCAGTTTATCGAGGGTGCGCGTGATCGTTCCTCGCGTGTATCCGGTCGCGGCAGCCACGAAGGCAACAAGCGGGATTCTGCCGTGTGCGGAACTAACATGTTTTCCGAATTCGAGTACTGCCCAGTGGATACGAGCAAAAGCACCTCCCAGACCCGCACGGTTCGACCAGACATCGTGGGTGTGGTGCTCCAGGAGAGCGAGGGGTGTTCCGGGGGACACGGCGGGGGCGGGTTCCCCTTGTGTTGCACCCAATTGGGGAAGGTTCAACTCCCAGGTCGAGGCTTTCGTACCGGAGCCTGCGCGCACCCTCGTGACCCATCCTTCGCCGGCCAGGACGCGCAGTCGCCGGGACACGGTCGAGGCGTGCACCGCGGCGGCTTCGGCGAGCCGGCGGACATCGATGTCGAGGGTCCGGGTGCGGGCGGTGCGGGCCAGGACGCACAGCGCATGGAGGATACGTTCGTCGCTCGCACCGCCGGGACGTGCCCAGCGGGCCGGATCTGCCGTGACGGCGGTGTCCACTCGGTCGAGTTCGTCGTCGATGGGGTCCCGGTCGTCGCCGGTCGTGACGGGGAACCGGGCGGCGGCGGCGAGGGCGCGCTGCCATTGTCGGGCGGTGTCGTCACGGCCGCGGTCCCGGTCGTCCCGCAGCCGGACGAGACCGGGGGCGGCGTCCACGGCGGCGGCGATGTCGGCGAGGCTGTGGCCGGCTGTGGCCATGCCGAGCAGGATGCTGTGGGCCAGGGCCGAGCGGTCGGTGCCGGCCGAGGGGGTGGCGGTCAACAGCGCGCGGGTGCGGGCGGTGAGTGGTCGGCGCGGGCGGTCCAGGCGCGGTCCTGCCGGGCCGTCGATGATGCGGACCGCGCGTGCGCGGTCGGGGCGTTCGGGTAGTTCGGTGTGGGGATGTCGGGCGAGCAGCCACTGCACGACCTCGGGTGCCGTCCCGACGGACATCCGCGCCAACGTGCCGGTCAGGGCGCGCTCGTCCAGGTAGGGGAGGGACTCGTCCAGGTAGGGGAGGGAATAGCCACCGTGGCGGTGGGGCGCGCCGGGGGGCCGTACGGCACCGGTGGCGGGGTTGGTCAGCGGCGCGGTGTCCAGGCTCGGGTAGTGCTGGCGCAGGGCGTGGGCGAGGTGGCGCACACTGTCCGCGCTCGCACCCGGTTCGGCCAGTCGCACCCACACGTGCTGACCGCCGGTGGGTCCGGAGGCGGTGCGCAGGTGCGCGACGCCGAGTTCGTCGAGTACACCGCACAGTCGAAGTGCGTCGCTGCGGGCGATGTCGGCACCGTGGCGGCCGCTGTCGAGGTCGAACGCCAGCAGGCGGAAACGGTGGTCCGTGCCGGCGAGGTGAATCGCCCACGGAACCGTCGGTGCCGTCGCCGGCATCGCCGAGGTCGACAGGTAGTCGTGCATCCGCTGCGCGTCGACGCGGACACGAGGCCGCGGCGACCACTCCCGCGTGCACAACTCGAACATGAGGCCAAGAAGCCGCGGTAACTGAGGGTTATCTATCGAGTCGTTAGCAACGACACGGAGCGCATTGATTGAAGCTGTTCCAGGGAATGCGCTACCCTGAGACCTGTCCAGCAAGACAGTCCCTTCGGGGATATGGCAGTACTTGAGGAGGAGCTGGTAACTCCGCCTCTACGCCTTGAGAGCCCTCGTCAGCCCGGCCGCTGCGGGGGTTTTCTCATATCGGCAGGAAGCACTGAATTTTGCAGGGCTGGTTAGACCCTCTGGCAGTGCATCTCTACGCCGCGTCAATCACCTCCTGAGAGATATCAGAGGAGAGGACGCTGGGATCCAGCTCGATAGCGAGGTCGGCGCGTCCCAGGTGATGGCAGACGAGATCTGCCAGGTACTGGCTTCGCGAGGTCACTCCTCGCGCACTGAGCGCGGCATCAAGGGCAGGCGTGATCTCCTTCGGCACGCGGATCGTCACATAGTCACGCTGGCCTTTGCTTGGGCGTCCCATCCGACCCTCCTTGTATCAGCACCAGAAACGAATGCGGTCCTATCTTGCGGGACGAAGCGCCCGATACGTAACCAACACGCCGATGTCCACGTACTTGTCGTGCGATCCCGGGGCGAGGTGTGGGTCACAACGGCTCTTAAGGTGCACCCTTACTCGTTTCACTCGGAGCTCCGTCCCTTGTTCGTGCGACGTGCGCGGGAGCAGCGCGAACGCAACATTGCGTCGTTGAGGCCATCGCAGACCACGTCACGATCTTAGTTTATTGCTCGTTTTTCGTATTTTATTTGCTTTCCTTTGTGATCATGATAGCGGTTCTTGCGCGGGTTATGCTCGGGCGCAGCTTGAACCCCGGTGACCAGTCCCTGGGGGTGACAGGGGAGGTGCTCGGAGATAGTGCTCAAGATGGCCCGTCGGGGTGGCCGTCGTCGGGAGAGGCTTGTCCACGTACTCGCACGTGTACCGCTTCAACCGCCGTGGACAGTAGGTGAGTTTCTCGCATGGCTGGAGGAAGACTCGGGGCGCGAAGTCGAACTTGTGCCCTGGACCGGATCTGCCCTCGAACCGAACAACCGGTGTGGGCTTCTACTGGGTGGGCCGACGCGGTATGTCATCCGCTATGACGCGACTCGATCGGTGCGGCACCAGCGCCAACAGATTTTTCACGAGGTGGGTCATGTGCTGTGCCAGCACCCGGGAGAGACATTTCGGCCGACCGCCAGCGTCCTGACAACAGGTCTCAGCCTCGCTGGTATCGAGTACATGATGCAGCGATCGACCTTCGATACCCCGACAGAAGCCGAAGCAGAGTTGGTGGGCACCCAGCTTGCCGTGCTAAGTCGCGGCCCCATCGATCTCGACTCTCGTGGAGAGCTCCATCGCATCGCCGTCACATTCGACGGGTCCTGATGACTACGCCATTGCTACAGCTCGAGGCGACATCGACGCTGCCGAACTGGCTGAGCGATCCGATGCTGGCGATCCTGACTCTCGTCATCTGTGGTCGTTTTGCGTTCGTGCAGGCACGTCAGATCGACCAACAGATCACCTGGTTGCTGTTTTTCTGGCTATGCGCAGCCCTGCTGCGTGAGCCGTGGACGCAGTCGCTGCTGGTGAATGCAACGCCGCTCACCCTGTCGGACATCAGGTTGCTCACCCATGCAGCGGCAATGTTCGGCGCCGGGGCCATCTTTCTGGTCGTTCGAGCCTTCAACAACGTGCGTCGCATCAAGCGGCGAGCGATCATGCTGGTCTATTCGATCGTCGTGGTCGAGGTGGCAGTCTTGGCATGGATCAGTGCGCCCGCTCGCACCGCCGGAGCCGCAATCGAGGAACTGCACAGCTGGCGCACCGCGGTGTACATGCTGATCTATTCCTCTCAGATGCCAATCGCCGTGGCTGCCGTGGCTGGCGCATGTATTCGCGTGATCTTCCACGGTGAGCAGGCTCGGAACACTCGAATCTGGGCGCTGCTGATCCTGCTGACCGGCGCCGTCTCTTCCTTCGACCATCTGACCCGGATCGTGAACGGGTTCATGCTGGCGTTGAACCACGAGAATGCGTTCACCATCTGGCGCAGCGAATCCAATGACGTCCTATTCCTGCCAGCCGCAACCGCGTTGGCAATCGTGGTGAGTATGCCGATATTTACAGCTGTTCGTGCCAGACGCTCAAACGATCCGTCCTCGACTGCTGTCCTCACCCTGACGCCGCTGTGGAAGGACCTGTCGAATTCTTTGCCCGCGATCTCACTCCAGGCAACGACAAGCACGCTGCCCAGCAGTGTCGAGCGCGAACACCGGATGCGCATCGAGATCGAGGATGCGCTCTACGAGCTGCTGCCCTATATGCAGGCGGAGGACCGGGTCGACGACCTCGATCCGGTGTCTCGCTGCAATGCCATCACTGCTGCGCTCGAACGCCGAAGAGGCGGCCGACAACCGGTCGAGCCGGTTCAGGCCCCACGCTGGATGGCCGACGAGGACGAACTACTGCGTATCGCCGATGCGTGGTCGACGCGGCCTGCAACAGCCGGGCTTGTGTAACCAAGAAGGGGAGAACCATCCATGACCAAATCGACGATCCCGCATCCTCCCCGACGTGTTCCGCTGATCGGTGATGTACTCGGGATGAACCGGGAGATCCCGAACCAGAACACGCTCGTCCGTTTCAAGGAACTCGGTCCGATCTACCGCCGCACCATCTTGGGGACGGACCTGACGTTCGTCGGGTCGGCGGAGCTGGCGGCGCAGGTGTTCGACGACAGCAAGTGGGAGAAGCACGTCGGCCGGCCGTTGGAGCAGCTGCGTCCCCTTGTCGAAGATGGCCTGTTCACTGCTTACAACTGGGAGTCGAACTGGAGCAAGGCACATGAGGTCCTGGTGCCAGGGTTCACGAAGGACGCCATGGTGTCCTACCACGGCACGATGGTCGAAGTCATCGACGAGCTGTGCAAGGACATAGAGAGCCGATCAGGCGAGTTCATTCCGGCCGTCGACGAAATGGGCAAGCTAACACTCGAAGTCATCGGGCAATGCGGCTTCGGGTACTCATTCGATTCATTCGGTGGGAGCGAGCACCCCTTCGTGACCGCCATGAGCAGGGCATTGACGTACGCGCAGGACAGCGCAATTCCCTTACCCTTCATCGGAAAATGGCTGCGAAGGAAAGAAGAACAGCAGAACGAGATCGATCGCCGGCTACTCGCCGAGACCGTCGACGAGGTTATTGCGACCCGGCAGCAGTCGGGGGAGCGGCGATCCGATCTGCTCGACCGAATGCTGCATCCGGAAGCTGCCGGGGAGGGACTCGATGCCAAGAACATCCGCAATCAAGTGCTGACCTTCCTCGTGGCCGGCCACGAGACCTCCGTTAACGCCCTGGGCTTCGCATTGCACTTCATCGCCCAGAATCCGGAGATTGCGGCGCGGATGCGCGCCGAGGCTGACGCCGTGATCGGCACCGGCACTGCCCAGTACGAGGACGTACCGCGGTTGCGCTACACCCGACAGGTCGTCAACGAAGCTCTGCGCCTATGGCCGACTGCCCCCGGCTTCTTCCGAGCTGCGAAGCAGGACACCGAGGTCGGTGGACACAAGTTCTCCGCGGGAGAGTGGGTGTTCGTACTGTTGCTGGCAGTCCAGCGTGATCTCGCCTGGGGGCCTGATGCCGACCAGTTCAACCCGGACCGGTTCTCACCGGAGAACAACCGAGGACGGTCGTCAGAGTTGTTCAAACCGTTCGGCACAGGTATCCGCTCATGCATCGGTCGCCAATTTGCGCTTCACGAAATGACGCTCGCGTTGGCAACACTCCTGCAGCGTTTCGACATTGCACCTGAGCCGGGATACACGCTCGAGGTCGAGGAGACCCTCACCCTGCGGCCGAAGAATCTGCGTCTGCAGTTCACCCCCGCTGAGCGGCGGTAGCCGGAGCCATCCGCTCGACCTCTCCAATCAGTTTTTCGAAGTCCTCACGTGTCAGAGAGGTCGCGCGGGCGGCGAAGTGATCGAGTCCACGATCGCGGATCGCGATCCAGAGACGAAGCCTTTGGTCGATGTCGATGTCCTGACCACCGGTTTCGCGCAGATAGCTCCGGTCAACCCCGAGGGAGTCGCACAAGGCGTCGGCGATTTGCTCGGGTAGGACGGTCAGCTCTCCCGACCGGACCCGCTCCAGCACTTCTACCGCTATTTGCTGTCCGGCCTTCTGTCCGACGATCGTGGCGACCGCCTGCAAGGTGAGTTCTGGCTCGTTTCGGTGATGGTAGAAGGCAATCATTCGATCGAGCTTCTGTCCGAGCGAGGGGGCGAGGTGTCTCACTTGCACTTCTCCTGGGCTGAGGAACGTCTGGCAATGAACGTGGCTTCGGTCGAAGCGTCGGCGTCTATGGGGCGGCCCGTAAGCCACCGGAGATACAACAGGTCGTGGGCATCGTCAGGAGTCGGCGGCTCGGGTGTCCGATTGAGGTAGTCACCAATCAGCATCTCCACCATCGGGTCATGCGTCAGCGGAGAGTCCGGCCCCACATTCCTTCTTTCTAGCTGAGCTATCAGCCAGGCCCGGAGGATTCGATCAACCAAGAGGTCGAAGTCCGAGTTGATCTCCTTCAAGGGCGCAGCGATCTGGGGGTCCACCCCGGTTGCAAGTAGCTCGTATCGCTTGGCGATGTCCGACAGATCGTTGACGACGTTGAGCGACAGGGTGACCGAGTCAACATCCGCGGAGACGGCAGCGGGGGTTGAACGGCGCGTTGCGGGCAGCTCTTCAAGGGGCGTCGGGTCGCCTCCCGCGAATGCCCTCGCGGCCGAGCCTTCCGCCCACCGCAGGGAATGGTCAAGGCGTTTGAGGGTGCGCGCGCTCGGGGCGGCAAGTGCACCCTTCTCGATTTTGCTGGTGGTGACGTCCGACGGCCCGCCGGCCGCCTGTAGCTCGTCGAGAGTCAATCCAAGCAAGCGCCGACGTTCGGCAACTATTTGCGCGAAACGCGCCCGCTCGTTGTTCACTGTCGCAACATTACCGGCCAGTCTCCTCAAAAGAAGCACTCGGCACCTTGACGGAGCTGCGTGTTTGTCCGTTCCGGCGACTGCCACCAGGGCGACTCCCCTCATCAAGCCAAATTTAGTTTTTTGCTTTTCTTTCGTATCTTTTCAGTATAGAGTTTGCCTGAACTTGAGCGTACGTGAATCCTAGGTGGGAAAGCTTCGGTGAGGACCGGCCCATTCCGCCGCAATCGCGGCGGAGTGGCGGGCCACCGGTCCGGCAGCTCTCCCCTGCCCGCCTGCGACCACGCCATTACCTGTGAAGGAGGGGATAGAGCATGGGGCACAAACGACTTGCCGCCATGTCGTTTTCGGCAGCGGTGATCGCTGCCGCCGGTCTCGGCGCTGCACCGGCGTACGCCCAGTCGAGCACGGGCGATGAACCGAGCTGGCTGGGTGAGCTGGTTGCAGACTGCCCGGATCTGTACGTCCTCGGGATGCAGGGCACCACCGAGACGTCGCCGGACGCCCCGGTGAAGGTCGATACCGGAATGCTCTCGAACATCATGGGTCCGATGCTCGATCAGGCCCGTGAGCTGGGTGCGAGCGTCGATCGCGCCTATGTGCCGTATCCGGGTTCGTTCGGTGGCCTGACTCCCGGTGGATCCGACTCCTACGCCACGTCGGTGACCGAGGGGGAGGAGAACCTGTCCCTGGCTGCGGAGAAGGTCCTCGAGCAGTGCCCCGAGGCCAAGCTCGCCGTGGTCGGGTTCTCCCAGGGCGCCCATGCGGCCTCGAACTTCCTGCGGTCGGTCGGCAAGAGCACCGGGGCCGTCCCGGCCAGCTCGATCGCGGCCGGTGCCCTGTTCGGCGCGCCGACCCGCAGCCCCGGTGCGGGGCTGTTTCCCGGCACGTCGCAGACCTCCCCGTCGGCGGTGCCCGGCACCAAGGGGGAGGCGATCGAGTCGTTGTCGTCGGTGGCGTTCACCGCTCCCGAGGGGGGCGGTATCGGCCCGGTCGCCGATCTGACCAAGGACTACGGCAGCCTCTCGGGGCGGGTCTCGTCCTGGTGCCAGGGCGGAGATCTGGCCTGTGATGCCCCGGCGAACGCGCCGATCGTGCGTGCGGTGGTCAACCTCGCCGGCCAGGTCGAGGTCGGCGGTGATCCGTTCGTCGCGGTCGCCACCGTCGGTCGGGCACTGGCCTCGACCGCGTTCAAGACCGCCGTCGATGTGGTCAACCAGGACATCCAAGCTCCGAAGAGTGCGCTGGCGGCGATCTCGGTCCAGCCGAAGAAGACCATCTCGCAGCGCCTGGCGGAAGCATCCGATCCTCGGACGACGCCTCCGACCGGGCAGGAAGTCACCGCGGCCTTGATGAAGGTCGGGTTGATCGGCGTCAACGCCGCCGTCACCGTCGCCAAGAAGGTGCTGACCCCGGAGACAATCGCGACGGTCGCTG
>NZ_JAUZMZ010000081.1:0-22599 GCF_036327435.1 Rhodococcus chondri
CTCGGACGCTGTCGGCGCCCCGCTGGTCTGGGGTGCGCTGCTCGGCCCGGCGGGGCGACTGGGCTATCGCGCCGCGAACACGCTCGACGCGCGGGTCGGGCACCGCACTCCACGGCTCGAACGGTTCGGATGGGCCTCGGCGCGGTTCGACGACCTGCTCAACCTTGTGCCGGCGCGCCTGACGGCACTGCTCGCGGCCGGGCTGAGCGACCGGCCGACCGCGGCGCTGCGGGCATGGCGGCGCGATGCCCACCAACATCCGAGCCCGAACGCGGGTCCGGTCGAGGCCGCGTTCGCGGGGGCGCTGGGTATCCGGCTCGGCGGGGCCAACGTCTACCACGGGGTCGTCGAAGATCGCGGCACCCTGGGCGCCGGTCCGCCACCCGCACCGGCGGATATCGGCCGAACCACGCGTCTGGCCTCACAGGTGGGTGCCGGAGCACTGGCCGTATCCGTATTGCTCGCGATTACGGCTGATTCTGCTCTGTGGTCATGTGCTCGTAGCCGACGCGCACAAGGTCGCGGAGCACGGCGAGATCGACGTCCGCGAGCTTGGTGATGTACAGGCACGCCGCACCGGTCTTGTGCTTGCCGAGCGCCGCGAGCAGCGTCGCGGCCTCCGGCGCGATGGTCAGGCCGTACAGCGCGAGGTTCGCCTTCCGCGGCGAGAACCCGACGGCCGGTGCATCACCCTCCCGACCGCTCGCATAGCGGTAGTGATAACTGCCGAAGCCGACGATCGACGGACCCCACATCACCGCGGGCTCCCCGGTGACTTCGGTCATCAGCTCGAGCAGCGCATGCCCGTCGGCCCGGCGCACCTGGTTCTCGACGGTGTCGAGAAACGTACCTACGGATTGCGCGGTGGGCTGCGTCCTGTTCTCGGCCATGACCCGGAGTGTGCCAGGACCGGCAGACACACAGATCGACGTCAGTCCTCGACTACGGGATCGAGCAGACCGCTGTCGGCGCTGGCCTGCCGAAAGAATTTCTCGACTCCGAACAGCGGAGCCAGACGCTCGACGAACCGTGGTGCGACTTCCGCGAGCGCCAACACCGGACGCAGTGGGACGCTGTTCACGTGAACCTCCGGCAGATCGCGCTCGATGGCGGCGACAACCTTGGCGGCGACCCGATCCGTTGTCGTATTGCCGACTAACCGGGGAGCCCTCATGCCGTTGTCGAGGTACCGCTGGAACATTCCTTCGCCTGCGACGAACCCCGGGCATACAACCGAAAACCCGACCGGGGCTGCCGAGTACTCGGCACGCAGCGATTGGACCAGGGCGACGAGCCCTGCCTTGGTCGCGCTGTACGGTTCCTGATACCCGATGCCCCGTTTTCCCGCGAGCGAGCTGATGAACACCACATGCCCGGCTCCGCGGGTGAGCATTCCCGGGAGGATACGGTGCGTAAGCAACATCGGCGCAGTGAGGTTGAGGTCGACCATGGCAGTCAATTCCTCGCGGGTGCGCCGGCCGAAGGATGCTGCATTTTCGATGCCTGCGTTGTTGATCAACAGATCGATCGGGCCCAGCTCATTCTCGGTTTGCTCGACCAAAGAGTCGATCCGGCCGAAGTCCCCGAGGTCGGCGGGCACCGCGGCGGCACGAACACCCATCCCGCGCAACTCCTGGGCGAGTTGCTCGAGGACGTCTTCTCGCCTGCCGGATACGGCGACGTCCATGCCTTGTGCGGCCAACGCTTTTGCGAGAACGGTGCCGATCCCGCCCGATGCTCCGGTTACCAGTGCGATCTTGCCGTTCAGATTTTTCATGTGATCACATCTCTCACACAGTGGCTCCGAACTCCCAGCATCCCACCGTCGACCGAGAACATGTCGTCGAAATGCGGGGATCACCTCGGTGCGGGCAGGTCGGGGGCATCATGCCGCTGCGCATCCTTATCGACGGGCCTCGTGACCGGCCAAGTTTTCGAAGGCGGTGAAGGCATCCTTTGCCGATGCTGATTCGTCGGCCACGGAGCCGATAAGTCCGGTCACTCCCCACGACAAGAACGTCAGCATCGAATCGAAGTCGCGATTGTCCACGATGAGCCGGCCACGCAGATGGTCCACCAGGATGTCGCGAACCATTTGCTGGGTTGCGCGTATCAACACGGCACTGCTGCGTTTACCGACCAGTGCCCGGTACACCTCGCGGTGGCGTTCGGCCAGTGTCAGTATCGTGTGCACCGGCTTCCACAGCGGCGTTTCGGATGTGTCGGGCTCACTCACTGCGGTGCGCAGATACTCGGTGCAGCTCACCAGGAGCAGGTCGTCCTTGTCGCGGTAGTGACTGTAGAAAGTGGACCGCCCGACGTCGGCGCGGTCGAGAATGTCCTGCACGGTGGTCCGGGAGTATCCCTTCTCGAGCAGCAACTCGATGAGAGCCCGGTGCAGTAGCTCCTTCGTACGCCGAACCCGTCGATCAGGTCTTGTTGCCATGTCCCGCCCCCGCGGTTGCCGAACACTTCGCGCGGATCAGTCCGAAAACGGACGCATTCCGGCAATTTGATTCTGGTCTCGCAGCGCTATCGGGCAAATCATGAACACATGTCCCATAACGAACAGCATCATCGCACTCTCGAGCATCCCACCGAGCAAGCATCCACGTCACCCCCCGGCATCCTCATCACCCGGGTTCGCGGATACAACCTGTTCAACACGATCTTCTTCGGCGGCCGTCGCCGTCGCCTCGATACAGCGCTCGCGACCGAAAGCGCAGCCGCTCCCGGCAGCCACGTACTGGACATCGGATGCGGCCCAGGGCGGTTCGCCGGTGCGCTGGCCGATCGGGTGGGTCTCGCCGGCCTGGTGGTGGGCCTCGACCCGTCCGGCCCGATGGTCGACTATGCGTCCGCACATGCCGGCCGCAGAAGCAACTGCCACTTCCGGCAGGGGGCGGCGCAGTCGCTCGCCCTTCCCGACTCCTCGTTCGACGTCGTGACGGCGACCTTCGTCATGCACCACATACCGGAGGGCCAGCGGGAGGCGGCCCTGGCTCAGATATTCCGGGTACTGCGACCCGGTGGACGACTGATGCTCGCCGACATGGATCCTCTCGATCGTGTGCGGGCAGGGGCCGTGCGCATCCTCGGGAAAATCGCCACCCACCGCCACGAAACCGCAACCGAGGACGGCTCCGCAGCGGATCCGTTCGCTGCCACCGACGTGCGGAACTACGCGGACACGTTGCGCCGAATCGGTTTCGAGGCAGTAGAATTCCGTGCCGTCAAACCGTCGACGGGTTGCCTCGTCGCCGTCAGACCGGGGTGACGTGCCACTACCGGGGTGACGGGGAGAGTTGTTCGTAGTACTCCTTCTGCGCCGGGTAGTAGTCGTCGAAGCTCGGCAGTGCGTCGCCGTCGCGCGACGCCGCCAGCATGTCGAGGTAGTACTCCCAGCCCGGTCCGATGTCGCCGATGCCGTCGGCGCTGACGCGATGCTGAACGAGCACCAGCGTAGTCACGTCGTCGCTCTCGTCGAGGGTCATTTCGAGATGCCAGTCGCCGGCACTGTCGCTCATCGAGACGGCGAGGTGACGCGGCGCTTCGCAGGATTCGATCACCATCACGCTCCACGGTGCACCCTCCTCGAAACCCATCTGGACGCGAATGGTCTTGCCCGGTCGCCCTTCTCCTTCCCACTTGCCGAACCACTTCGCGGTCCGGTCGGCTTCGGTGACACTTGCCCAGACATCGTCGATCGGCGCCCGGAAGACGCGGGTGAGTTCGAGATCGATACCCGAGCGTGTCGTCCGGAGGATGCCGGTGGGGGTGGGATTCATGCGCTGGCTCCCTTGGCTGCATACGAGTTCGATTCACGTTTCGTTCGGCGCACCTCGAGATCCAGTGCGTCGAGCATCGGTTCGGTGATCGGCGCATCCAGTGCCGCAATCCACCCCGAGAGCTCTTTCAGTGGCGCGGTATTCAACCGGTACACCCGGTGTCGGCCGCGCAGCGTGCCGGCGACCAGCCCGCTTTCGCGCAGCACCCGCAGATGCCGGCTCACCGCCGGCCGGCTCACGTCGAAGGCTGCCGCGATCTGCCCGGCCGAGGCTTCGTTGGTGGCCGGCATCTCGAGAATGCGTCGACGGATCGGACCTGCGACTGCGGTCGCCACCTCGTCCATCGAATGGACGTAACCGCTTGGTTACGCGTCTGGCAACGCCCCTCGCGGCGTCTACCGCGGTGCGGGTCCCCGAGAACTCACTCGACCGTCACGGTGATCGCCGCCACCGCGGAACCGAGGATCTGCGGGATGTTGTTGAGCGGCCGGTGCGTTTCGAACTGCACCTCGTACGGCACTCGCAACTGTGCCTCGAGTGTCGGCCAGTCGTATTCGACGGAGTGGCGGTACCTGGGCAACAGTTCGGTGGTGATGTAGTCCCACCGCTGGTCGAACAACGACCAGTCCCAGCCGGGCAGCGGGGTCGTGAGGGTGGCGGTGCGGCCGTCCGCCAGCGTTCCGGTGACCCGGATCGGATCGTGATTCCGCAGCGGCGGCACCCCCGCGATCGAGGGGGAACCGGCGATCGTCGTCGCATAGGTGAGCGCCTTGCCGATACCGCCGCGGTAATTGCGGGCCTCGTCCCACAGGTCGCCGACCACGGTGTATTGCTCGCGGCGCAGCAGCGCAGCATTGCCCGCGGCGATCCGGTCGGGGTCGCCGGAGGCGACATCCTGCCACGCCCGGATGATGTCGTCGCCGATGAGACCGGCATCGCGGAACTCGTCGATCGCGGACAACCCTTCGTGCACGTACATGTAGTGCAGGGGCATCAGGTCGGCGAAGATCGCCTTCTGCATCACGAGGATCTGCCGGATGTACCAGCGCAGGTCCTCGGTGGTGATGTCGCCGCCGTGAGCCGCGAGTTCACGAAGCCCGTCGGGCAGTTGCCCGACGGCGTCGGGCCCGAACGTCGACTCCACCGCATTGACCACTGCGCGCGCGTTCTCCTGAAGGCCCGGCAGATCGTAGACGTCGGTGGCCACTTCGAAATCGTAGATACCACCGCCGAAGTCGGCCCCGACCTGTCCTCCCATCCCGGCCCACTGCAGTTCGCGGCGCTCGAGTTGGAAGTCTTCGTAGTAGCGGTACGACTTGATCAGATTGTCGCGGTTCGCGACGACGGAGGTCCCGGGATCCCACGACGCCAGGTCGATTCCGGCGGCGGTGGTGGCCTGCACCAGCCGGTACTGGTACAGCAACGCGGCGTAGCTCGTCGGTGGCAGGTTCGCCTGCCGCGCGCGGTCGACGAGTTCGGTGAGTTCACCGAGGTCCGTCGGGAGCGCCGGGTGGACGCCGCCGGGACCTTCGTCCGCCTTGCGGTTCGTCAGCGGCAGATTCAAGTATCCGTCGACGGTGTCCGCGGTTGCCACCGGCGCGAGAACGAGCGAGACGGCGGCCACAAGGGGGACGACGAGTAGCCCGGCGGCGCGGGAGAGCAGGCGAGAGGTACCGAACATGTGACACTCCGGTTGGTTCGAAGAATAGGGCCGAGGTCAGGACAATTCGTTGGCGAGCCAATCGACGGTCTGCATACCGAACAGGTCGGTGCCCCAGCGATACAGGTTGGTGAAGAAGAGACCCATGTTGCAGTCGGTCGGGTGATACACGACCTCGGTGCCCTTGGCACGGTATCGGTCGGCAAGGTCGCGGGAATCCTGGGCCGGTACCACCGACATGAACGAGTCGTCCGCGGCACACGAGGTGATGAGCACCTTGGAGTCGGGCGCGCCGCCCACGCCGAGTTTGTTGTCTTCGTAGACGTGCTGGAATTCGGCTATGTCGGCAGGATTCTCACCCGAGGTGAACAGCGCGTTGATCGGCAGGAACGGGGTGAGGAAGTAGGTGACCTGGCACTGGGTCCGCCACAGATCGGCCATGGCCTTACCCGCGGGATTGAGTTTCTCGTCGATCCGCATCTCGGGATATTGCGGTTCCAGGCCGAGCAATGTCGCGAACACGAAGCCGGAAGCGAGGCTGCCGCCCGCGAAGCGGATGAAGTTGCGCTGGTCGACGACCATTCCTTCGAGGACGGTTGCCTTCAAGTTCAGCTCGGGGGCGTATTCGGGTTGCAGCTCGGCGGCGAACGCACCACCGACGCCGCCACCGGCGATCCCGAAGATGCCGAGCGGCGCATCGGGATTCAAGCCGGCGTCCTCGAGTGCGAACGCTGCGCGAACACCGTTGAGCAGGGCCTTGGCCGCATATTTGCCCGCGAACACTCCGTGCGGTGCGGGGTCGGCGTCGTTGCCCACATCCGAGATCACGACCGCGAGACCCTCGCCGAACATCAACGCCAACGGGCCGAGCGCCGACCACGCCGATGCTTCTCCCAGCGCGCCACCCGACCACTGGGTCGACGGATGGCAGCGCGGTCCGACGCTGTCGTTGGCCTCCTGGTACGCGACGACCGAGCGGGTGGCGTTGTCACGGCCGTCCTCGGGAATCATCACGACACCCGTACTGATGTCGCGGGTTCCGTCCAGGTTCTCGGTGACGTACATGACCTTCCACGCCGAGACATTGCCCGGCTTGACACCGGTGAACAGGACGTCGAACGGCTTCGCCTTCAGCAATGTGCCCGGGGCTTCGTCGCCACGCAGGGGCGGTTCGTCATAGAAGGTGTCGTAGGCGAAGACGCCGTCGACGATTTCCTGCGGACTCGCGATCGCTCCGTCCCTGAATGTGCCCAGAACGTAACCGTTGAACACTTCGTCGGGCATCGGGGTATCGATCGGTACGTCGGGGCCGGGCTGCGCGGAGGCCGGCGCGGTCCATCCGAGTACGGCGACAGTGGCTACCACTGCGAGTGCCGTTGCCTTTACGAGCTGCAACCGACGTCTCATTCCTGCCACGGTGACTCCAAGCGTTATTCGAACGTTATTCAAGACACCGTAACCGACACCCTGTATTTCCGGCAGGCGCGTTCGAATATTGCGGGTCTTTTCCCGTGGGAGTAACACTGTAATCAGTGTAAAACTGCACGTCGATGCGTCCGAGGAGGACGATCATGCGAAAATCACACATGCACTCTCATGGGTTCGCCCGGCCGGGCGGCTGGCAGCAAGCGGGTGTTCCCGATGCAAGCGATGCCGCCGAATGGTTCGCCGGACGTCTGCCCGACGACTGGTTCACCGGCCCCGCCACCATCGAGGTCGACCGCGAAGAAATCGTCGTGACCGGTGAACTTCCCCCACCCGAGGACGCCAACGAAGCCACGGTCGAAGGACGGATCGCCCGGTTCCGTGAGGCCACCCGGCCCGAACGGATGCGCATCGCCGATGAGGCCGAGGCCCGCTACGGGCGCAAGGTCGCGTGGGGTGTCACGCTCGGCGAGCACCATGTGCTGTTCACGCACCTCGCCGTTCCGGTGATGACACGACTGCGCCAGCCCGAACGCCAGGTGCTCGACACGCTCGTCGACGCCGGGGTGGCCCGGTCGCGCTCCGATGCCCTGAAATGGACCGTGCGCCTCGCCGGGCAGCACACCGAGGAGTGGCTCACCGAATTGCGGGACGCGATGAAGAAGGTCGACGACCTCAGAGCGGAAGGGCCCCAGATCTGAGGATCCACTCGGCGGCCTCGGGTACGGACGCAACGGTGCGCACCCCGCGGGGGCCGGGCGGTCGGCGCACCACGATCACTCGCACGCCGAGTTCGGCGGCAGCGTCGAGCTTGGCGCGGGTGAGCGCCCCGCCGGAGTCCTTGGTGACCAACGTGTCGATCCCGTTCTCGCGCATAAGTTCCCGCTCTCCCGCCACGGTGTACGGGCCGCGGGCCAGGAGCACCGTCCACGAGTGCGGGACCTCGTGGTCGAGGGGTTCCACGACGCGGACGAGCACCCGATGCGCGGCGAGCGGGCCGAGGAACCGGTCGAGGGTCTGCCGTCCGGTACTGAGGAATATGCTCGCCCCGGTCACCGCCGCCGTCGCGGCCCGCTCGTGCTCGTCCACCCACGTCCAGGTACCGGTGCCGTCGGTCCAGCCCGGACGCTGTAAGCGCAGCAACGGAATACCGGCCTTCTCGCACGCGGCGGCGGCGTTGGCGCTGATGCCGGCCGCGAACGGATGCGTCGCATCCACCACGACTCGCACAGATGCGCTGAGCAGATGGTCGACGAGTCCGGCCACACCCCCGAAACCACCGATCCGCACGGCGCCGGCCGGTAACCGGGGGTTGCGTACCCGGCCGGCGAGTGACGACTCGAATTCGATTCCACTGTCCTGCAACCGTTGTGCAAGCACACGGGCCTCACCGGTGCCGCCGAGAAACAGCACGCTCACGACAACGTCCCGGACAGCGTCCGCAGCGTCGAGCGATCGTCGAGCATCGACAGCAGCGCGTCGACGTCGAGATACTGCTCGACCATGTCCGCGAGCGCGTCGATGCGTGCTTCGCGTTCGGCCGGGAAACTCACCGTGCCGGTCCGGACCTCACGTCCGACCGCCGCAGCCACCTGGCGCAACCACGCGGCGCGCAGAGCGTCGCCCTCGAGACTGCCGTGCCACATGGTGCCGAACACTGCGCCGCGGCGGGCACCACCGAGGAAGTCGCTGTCGGCTCCCCGCGCGACGCGACCGTGGTGGATCTCGTAGCCCGCCGCGTCGACTCCGAGTGCCGAACCGGTCGGCAGGCGCAGCACCTTGTCGATACCGAATTCGGTTCGGACATCCAGTAATCCGAGTCCCACCGCCGACGCACCGGCACTGCCCTCGATACCGTGCGGGTCGACGATCTCGCGGCCGAGCATCTGGAATCCCCCGCAGATCCCGAGCACCGCGCCACCCCCGCGGGCGTGGTCGACGATTGCGGTGCCGAGACCCCGCGAGCGCAGCCACGCGAGGTCTGCCAGTGTCGCGCGGGTTCCGGGCACGATCACCACATCGGCCCCGGTGAGGGCCCGTGGATCGTCGACGAACCGCACCCGCACGTCCGGTTCGAGGCACAGCGCGTCGACGTCGGTGAAGTTGCTGATCCGCGGCAACATCACCACGGCGACGGTCAGCGCACCGTCGCCGACGTGGGCCGGTCGGGAGGTGAGGGCCAAGGAGTCCTCGGAGTCGAGCCACAGGTCGCGCTGCCAGGGAAGCACGCCGAGCACCGGACGTCCGGTCAGCTCGCGCAGCGAATCCAGGCCCGGTGCCAGCAGGCCGACGTCACCGCGGAACTTGTTGATCACGAATCCGCGGACCAGTTGCTGATCCGCCGTGTCGAGCAGCGCCAGCGTTCCGTACATGGAGGCGAACACACCCCCGCGGTCGATGTCGCCGACGACGATCGTCGGAAGCGAACCGTGCCGGGCGAGGCCCATGTTGACGTAATCGTGGGCACGGAGGTTGATCTCGGCGATGCTGCCCGCCCCTTCGCACACGACCACGTCGAATCTGCTGCGCAGATCGTCGAACGCAGCGAATGCCGACTCGGCGAGGTGCTTGCGTCCGCCCGCGAATTCGCCGGCCTCGAGGCTGCCCGCGGGACGGCCGAGCACCACGACGTGACTGCGCCGGTCGCTGCCCGGCTTGAGCAGCACCGGGTTCATCGCAGGTTCCGGCGTTGCTCGCGCGGCCACCGCCTGAATCCACTGGGCACGGCCGATTTCGGCGTCTGCCCCGGTAACCGGATCGATCGTGACCATGGAGTTGTTGGACATGTTCTGCGCCTTGAACGGCGCGACCGCCAGTCCGCGACGCGACAGCGCCCGGCAGATCCCGGTGGTGACCACCGACTTTCCCGCGTCGGAAGTAGTTCCGGCAACGAGCAAACCCTGACCCATGAATCCTCCCGGGATGGCCGCGTCCCACAGCAAGGTCACGCGCGGAGGGAGTTTTCCGGCTTCCGGAGAGCAACTCCGGTTACGGTGGCGCGACCGCTCCGGTCTTCCACCGGATTACCTGCACCTCGACGCATGTCGTACGCGGCGAACCTACCAGGTGACGTCTTCCTCGCACTGCCGCCCGTCCACCGTCCCCTCGACCTGAACGGTGGCATGGTCGAGGCCGTGCGACGACAGCGTCGTGCGCGCCGATTCGAGAATCCACTGCGGGTCGTGGTCGCTGACGAGGTGCACGGTCGCGACGTCCATGCCCGTGGTCAGCGTCCACACGTGCAGGTCGTGGACTCCGCATACGCCCGGCAGCGCGCCGAGGTCGGCGCGCACGGCGTCGACGTCGAGGTGTGCGGGCGAGGCCTGGGTGAGGATGCGCAGCGATGCCGCGGCCAGGCGCAGCGCGCGCGGGATCACCCACAGGGAGATCAGCACACCGACGACGACGTCGGCGATGCCCCATCCGAATCCGAGGACGAGCGCACCGGCGACGAGAACACCGACGCTGCCGACCGCATCGGCGAGAACCTCGATGTACGCGCCGCGCACCGCGAGGCTGTCCTTGGCGTCGGCGCGCAGCATGAGCATCACGACGATGTTCGCGGCGAGGCCCGCCAGCGCGGTGAGGATCATGGGCATGCCGGGCAGGTCGGGAGTGTCGCCGATGCGGTTGATCGCCTCGTAGAACACCCAGGCCGCGACACCGAGCAGCAGCACGGCGTTGGCCATGGCGGTGAGCACTTCGGCGCGATGCCATCCGAAGGTCCGGGCGGTGGCGGAGCTGCCGCGCCGGGCCAGGACGAGCGCGACCATGCCCATCGACACCCCGACGACGTCGGTGAGCATGTGCCCCGCGTCGGCGAGCAGCGCCAGCGATCCGATCCACAGGCCCACCACGGCTTCGAGAACGAGAAACGCGACGAGAATGCCCAGCGCGATCCCCATCCGGCGGATGCTGCCCGCCGACGGTCCGGCAGCAGATCCCTGACCGATGCCGTGCGAATGTCCGTGCCCCGAGCCCATGGCCCTCCTTCCGGGTCCCGGTCATCATATGCACGGACACGCATGTATTCAACGGCTACGCGATCGGCGCGACGCGAACTGGCAGTTCCCCGAAGAACGGAGGACCGTGGAGCTATGACCCGCATTCCGCGTCCTACGGCACCCGCCCTCGCGGCGGCGCTGCGCGCAGCGCTGGTACTGAGTGCGGACTGCGACGAGTGCGTCGGCATCCTCCGCCAATTGAGCGGATCCGGGCCGGTACGCGCCCGAGAAGAACTCGCCTCGGACTCGGCCCTCTACGGGCGCACCGAGGCCGCGGCACGCGTCCGGTCGGCCGTCGACGCGCATGCCGACACTCGCTCCGATCCCGACTGGTAGCCGGCGGTCACGCGCCTTCGACGTCGAGCGTTCCGAGATCGAGTTGCCGGCTGGTGAGGCGATGCGCGACCTCGCCCAGCGGCAGCGCGTGCGATCGGGCGTATCGCTCCAGCACGACGCGCGCAGTATCTATCGACACTCCACGTGCCCCGGCCACCATCCCGAGCGCGTGTTCGACGCGCACGCGGTCGTTGAGCAAGCTCAGGCTCTGTTCGACGGCGCGGGCCTTGCGATGCTCGCCGTCTTCCCGCGAGAGGTGCAGCGCAGCGAGTGCGGCGAACACGCTCCCGAGCCGGCGTTGATACTCGGAGAAACTGGTGGTCTCGGCGAACAGGACGTTCAGACCGCCGATCGGCCGCCCTTGCAGAAGCACCGGGACCGACAGGATCGCGTGGTAGTCGGACGCCGCGACGGATGCGCTGAAACGCGGCCACCGTTCCGGTTCCACCGCCAGATCCGGCACTTCGACTGTCTTGCCCGTCTTGATGCTTTCCACGCACGGCCCCTCGTCCAGCTGCTGCTGCAGCAGTTCGACGAGACGGGATTCTTCGTCGGAGGCGGTCAGTACGGCGAGACCTCCGCGTGGATCTGCGAGGATGATTCCCGCAGCGGATGCACCGAGAAGGTCTACACAGGAGCGGGTGATCTGCGCGAGAACGCTGGCGCCGTCGGAGTCTTCGACAAGCTGCGTCGTGATCGCGAAGAGCGCATCGACCAGACGAGCTTGCATAGCCGGCACATTATCGAGCATACGGCAGCATGTCTCCTTACCGCGGATTACGGTCACTCGTTGAGTTCCTCGGCATCGATGCGTTGATCGATGACATCGCGGGCGACCTCGGGAACCGGCCGATTCTGCGCGAAGGCGTGTGCTCGCAATCGGAGGAACGCGTCGTCGAGGCTGACATGCAGGCGCGCAGCGAGCATGCCGGTCGCGATATTGACGTCCTGATACGAACCGGCTTCCCGAATCCAGCTTTCGCCCCTGATTTCGGCCTGTTCTGCACGCTTGAGCAGAGCCAGAGTGATCAGATCGGCGATCAGGGCCGTGTCGGCGCGAACCCGGACGGGAATGTCTCCGGGACGGCGGCGATAAAGATCGAGGGTTCCCAGCCGAATACCGCCTATTCGCAACGGAAATGCGAAGGCTGCGCCTGTCCCGATCGCCTGGGCCGCATCCGTGAATCCCGGCCAGCGCACTTGATTCGCGCTCAGATCGGGGACGAGAACCGCAGTGCCGGTCGCGAAGGCCCGCGCGCCCGGACCCTCACCGAGGGTGTATTGGTATTCGTCGAGTTGCGCGGCCCAGTTGTCGCTTGCACCGAGCATGTCCTGCGCGCGGGCCGTGGCGCGCAACGTGAGAGCGGCGGCGTCGATGCCGGCGAGATACCGCACGCACATCCGGCACACCTCTCGGGCCCAGGATGCTTCTCCTGGGACTCCGGCCGTTTCGGCGATCGTCCGCCACAACGACACACGGCGACGGTCCTCCACGACCACCCCTCACCTTTTCCGGATCCTCGGCCAGGATACGTGAATCTGCCCCGGCCACGACACTCGCAACGTCAGCGCAGGAAGCAGGAACTCGGAAAGCCTGCCGTGACCCGGTTGCTCAGACCCTCAGACCCACCTCGATAATCGCGCGCGCGACCTCCCGTACCGAAACCTGATGCGAACGGGCATGTGCACGAATCCGGTCGAACGCCTTGTCCGGGTTGATGCCGCGCGCTTCCGCGATGATTCCCTTGGCCTGTTCGATGATCACCCGCGACGACAGCGCGGACCGCAGTTGCCCTGTGAGATCTTCGAGCTGCCGTACCCGATCTGCGCTGACTATGTGTGCGGCGGCCACGTCGGCCAACAATTGCGCGATCGCCAACTCGTCGGCGGTCCATACCCGCGGATGCGCCGCATACAGGTTCAACGCGCCGATCTTGACGTCTCCGAGCCGAATGGGAATTCCCGCGGCTCCGGCAACTCCGACCCGCTTCGCCTCGGCGGCGAACTCCGGCCATTCCGTCGTCAGCGTTCGCACATCGGTGACCGCGACAATGACTCCCTGTGCGTACGCGGCCTCGCACGGACCTTGCTGATACCGCTCCTGGCACCGCTCCATCACCGTCACCGTGTCGACGGCTGCGGTAATGAACTTCAACCGGCCGTCGGCCTGCAAACTGACTCCGCAGCCGATCAGATCGAGCGCCTGGGTCACGTTGGAGACCAGACTCGCAAGCGCTGCATGTACCTCGAACGTCGACAACAACTGACGGGTGAACTGCGACAGCGTCGCGACGAGTTCTCTGTCCTTGGACATGTCGCCGCCCTCTTCCGCACTACTCCTTCGGAAATACCGAAGGTCACTTCCACCTTAGGCCCAAATCCGCAACGGCGAACAGCACGAGCCGCGCGACGGAGGACTGAGTCGCACTCACTTTTCAGGAACGGTTGCCTTGATGCCCCAAGGTTTCGTATTGTTCAAGTCACAGATCTGCCCCGGACCCCGGCAGCACCTGGGAGTCGCCTCGAAACCGCCCTCCCGTTTCGTGCGCGTCGCCGTGGAGGTACCTGATCATGCTCCCCCTTGCACGTCACGCGCGCCGATGCGGTGCGGGAGCCGTCGACGGCGGCGACGATAGACCCCCGTATCTGCTTCTCCCGGGCAGATCGGACCGGTATCGGTGGCGTTGCAACGTTGCAGAGGGGCGCTGCAACGCCACTGATCGCCAACACTGATCCCCGACCCCGGCGGTCGTTCAGTCCTCCGGTTCGTACGCCGGATGTTCGACGGTCGGCGGCAGCGTCGCGAGCGCCGAAATACGCTTCAGCCCGGAGGTTTGCAGAAGGTCGACGACCAGCGACCGGATCTGTGCGAACACCACGGTCGCCGACACCCCCGCCCCCGCGATCAGTTCCGGACTCAGCTTCTTGGCGACGCTGCGCAGCACTCGGGCGGCTTCGGCCTGGTCGGGTTGCTCCCCGGGCTCGGCGAGGATCATGTCGCGCAGCACGTCGAGCGCATCCGCCAGTTCGCGAATTCTTGTCACGAGCCGCGGGTCGAGGATCTCGTCGTCCCGCACCAGCGTGAGCGAACGGCGCGCCAGCACCCGGATGTTGCGCATCGCGTTGTCGATCGGGTCGGCAGCCGCCATCAGCCGTTCGAGCCGGGCGCGACTGTTCCAGTAGAGCGGCGAGATCCGGCTGATCTCCTGACCGCCCTTGAGGTTGGTACGCATCGCATCGATCGCCGGCTGGGTAGCCCGCGCTTGCTTCAACGCGGCCTCGATCGGTTTCGGATTGTTCTCGACGAGACCCGTCTCCACCTTGCGCAGAACCTCCGCGCCGACGGCAAGCACCTCGGCCGCATTGCGACGGGCCCTGCGCACAGGGTGTGTCGGGATCAGCGCCACCACCGCGATCCCCACCAGCCCGCCCACGAGCGCGTCGACCATCCGATCGGTGCCGCCCGTTCCACCAGGCGGCAACAGGGTCGCGACCAGCACAGCGGAGTTTCCGGCCTGCATCGAGAACACCGGACCACTGTTGAGCGCTACCGCGGTGCCCATCGCCATCGCCACCACCAGCGCGATCTGCAGGGGACCGCTGCCGATGGTGGAGACGAGAAGGTCTCCGACACCGATACCGACGGTCACGCCGCACACCAGCTCGACGGACCGCCGCAGCCGTGCCCCGAGCGACAGCCCCAGCGACACGACCGCTGCTATCGGCGCGAAGAACGGTTGTACGTGACCGATCAGATCGGTCGCCACCCACCAGGCGATGCCTGCCGCGAGGGCGCACTGCAGGATCGGCAGTGCGGACACCGGCCCGGGAGAGTGGACGCTTATTCGACGCCAAGCTCTTCGGCTGCGCGCGGATCGCAGTCCTCGAGCAGATCGAGGCAGCGTGCGTGCTCGTCGGTCTCGCCGATTTCCTTCGCGGCGCGGGCCAGGACGGCGACGCACCGCAGGAAGCCCTGGTTCGGTTCGTGCTGGAACGGGACGGGACCGAAACCCTTCCAGCCGTTACGGCGCAGCTGATCGAGGCCGCGGTGATAGCCGGTGCGGGCGTATGCGTAGGCCGTGATCGTTTCACCGCGGTCGAGCGCGGCTTCCGCGAGGTAGGCCCATGCGATCGACGCGGTGGGGTGTTCCGCCGCGACCTTCGCCGGGTCCTCGTGGTTGAGCAGTGCCGACTCCGCGTCTTCGTCGCCGGGAAGGAGGGTGGGCTGGGGTCCGAGGAGGTCACCGAATTGCGTCATGCCGCCCATTCTGCCCGTCTCCTCTCGGCGCTGGATAGGCTGCCTGCAAAACCACAGTCCGTCGAACGGGGTGCAAGCGCGTGCCGGATCCGAAGAACGAAGAGTCCACCGAGCAGGAAACGAGGTCTCTCCCCTCGGCCACCTCGGAAGGTGAGGCTCCCGCCTCATCGGCCGGCACCGGCGACAGCTCCGGGGAAGCCGCCGATGCGACCGAGGACGCAGTGACGACCGAAGACACAGTGACGACCGAAGACACAGTGACGACCGCATTCGGCACGGTCGAATCCTCCGCCCCTGCCCCCGCGGAGGCCGAGACGGCCGTCATCCCCGTGATGGAGCCGAAGCCGGCAACGGAACCTGCGCCCTCGCCCGACCCGCCCGACACACCGGTCGAGCAGCCCACACCGGTCGAGCAGCAGACGCCGGTCGAGCAGCAGACGCCGGTCGAGCAGCAGACGCCGGCGCCCGGGCCGGCCGAAGCGCCCACCGTCCAGATTCCGGTCACGGCACACACGCCGAAAGCCCCACCACAGCGCATCACCCCGCGTGCACCGCAACCGCCACATCCGGATCCGCCCCGTGTCGCGACGATGCCGACACCGACGCGGATCCCGCCGTCCGAAGACCTCGGACGTAGACGGTGGCGGCTTACGGCGATCGTCGCGGGACTCGTGGTGATCGTGGCGATCGCCGCGACCGCGCTGATCGTGTTTCTGCAGGAACGCGCCGAGAATTCACCGGAGAACCGGATCCGGGCGAGCGTCGACACATTCGTGCGGTCGTTGGCCACCGGCGACCTCGCGACGTTGCGATCGGCGACGTGCGGTCCGCTCGGCGACTTCTACCGGACGGTCGAACTCGACGAGTTCCGCAGTGTGCATGCGCTGGCGGTGGAACAGGGCTCGATTCCGGTGGTGACGAGCACCGACAAGGTCCAGATCAGCGAGGACACGGCAATCGCGCAGGTCACCGCCCACCCCGCGAGCGACCCCGCGGACGTCACTGCCCGCACGTTCGATCTCACTCGCGAGGGCGACGACTGGAAGGTCTGCAGCGAATAGCGCGAAGGGACGCCGGCACGGCCGGCGTCCCTTCGTGCGTCCCCGCGGCAACGCGGTGCGGAACGGCTGCTACTTCGCGGACACCGAACGTCCGGCGGACTTGAGATCGTTGCACGCCTCGATGACCCGCTCGGTCATCGACGCCTCGGCCTTCTTCAGGTAGCTGCGCGGGTCGTAGACCTTCTTGTTTCCGACCTCGCCGTCGATCTTCAGCACCCCGTCGAAGTTCGAGAACATGTGCCCGGCGATCGGACGGGTGAACGCGTACTGGGTGTCGGTGTCGACGTTCATCTTCACGACGCCGTAGCTCAGTGCTTCGTCGATCTCGGACTTCAGCGAACCGGAGCCGCCGTGGAAAACGAGGTCGAACGGCTTCGAGCCCTTCGGCAGACCGAGCTTCTCGGTGGCGACGGCCTGGCCCTCGGCGAGAACGCCCGGCTTGAGCTTGACGTTGCCCGGCTTGTAGACGCCGTGCACGTTGCCGAAGGTCGCGGCAAGGAGGTAATGGCCCTTGTCACCGACGCCGAGCGCGTCGACGGTCTTCTCGAAGTCCTCGACGGTGGTGTACAGCTTGTCGTTGATGGCGTTCTCGACGCCGTCCTCTTCGCCACCGACAACGCCGATCTCGATCTCGAGGATGATCTTCGCGGCAGCCGCGTCGGCGAGAAGTTGCTGGGCAATCTCCAGATTCTCGTCGATCGGGATGGCCGAACCGTCCCACATGTGCGACTGGAACAGCGGGTTCTTGCCGGCGTCGACGCGTTCCTTGGAGATCGCGATCAGCGGGCGGACGAAGCCGTCGAGCTTGTCCTTGGGGCAGTGATCGGTGTGCAGGGCGATGGTGACGTCGTACTTGTCGGCGATGACGTGCGCGAACTCGGCGAGCGCGACCGCGCCGGTGACCATGTCCTTCACGCCCAGGCCCGAGCCGAACTCGGCGCCACCGGTCGAGAACTGGATGATTCCGTCGCTGCCGGCGTCCGCGAAGCCCTTGATGGCGGCGTTGATGGTTTCGGACGAGGTGCAGTTGATCGCCGGGAACGCGAAGGAATGCTCCTTGGCGCGAGCCAGCATTTCGGCGTAGACCTCGGGAGTCGCGATAGGCACAGCGGCTGTCCTCCAGATGAGAGTCGATAGGCACCCCGCCGGGGGTCGGTAGGTGCCCGGGTTGTCCCTGCAGTATGTCAACAGACCCGCTCGGTTGATACTCGGGCAGGTGCCTGCGATCCCGGCGTCGGCACATCGCATTTCGGGGGCACCGGTCTCCGCCGGTACCCTGGTGGTCGTGACTTTGCTCGGAGCCTCGGAATCTGTGACCAATTTGGCCCTGTTACCGGGGTTTCTCGACCCCGTCAACCTACTGAATTCGTTCGGTACCTGGATGCTCATCGGCCTGCTGGTCGTGGTGTTCATCGAGTCCGGCCTGCTGTTCCCGTTGCTGCCCGGCGACTCCCTGCTGTTCACCGCGGGGTTGATCGCGGCCGCGAAATCGGCGGAGGTCGAGCCGTTCGCGCCGCTGTGGGTGCTGATGGTGACGATTCCGATCGCGGCGATACTCGGCGATCAGGTCGGTTATCTCATCGGCACGAAGGGCGGCGCCCGGCTGTTCAAGAGTGACGACGCGAAAATCTTCAAGAAGAGTTACCTGGACGAGTCTCATCGCTTCTTCCTGCGGCACGGTCCGGCCATGATCTTCCTGGCACGTTTCGTGCCGATCGTGCGCACCTACGCACCGCTCGTCGCGGGAGCCGCGAAGATGCCGTATCGGGTGTTCATCATCTACAACGTCCTCGGCGGCATCGTGTGGGGCGCCGGTGTGACCCTGCTCGGTTACCTGCTCGGTCAGATCACGTTCATCGCCGACAACGTCGACTACATCTTCCTGCTGATCGTGTTCGTGTCCGTGCTGCCGATCCTCAACGAGCTCCTGAAAAAGTTCCGGTCCTCGCGTCGCAATCGCACCTTGGAGACCGCCGAGACCACCCCGATCCCCACTCCCGGCGAGTAGATCTTCTGCCGAAAAGGTGGTCTCGAGCCTGCAGGCTCGGGACCACCTTTTTGTGGGCACGGTCAGCCGGCCACGGCATGCGCGGCTTCCATCAGCATCCACCCTCCGAGCTGCACCGACAGGTCTCGTTCGGCGATCTTCGACCCTCGTACGGAGCCGCCGGAGAACTCTGCGACCGCGCCGTGCGAGCCGGGCAGTCTCGCCGGTAGCGACCAGTCGCGGCCGAACACCGGAAGTTCCTCGACCTGCAGACGGTTCTCCCATGCGGCCTCCGCCGATGCCAGCACGATGCGCCTGGCAGCGGCGCGGGCCCGCATGTCGTCGGTGTCCTGCACCGGCAGCGTGGTGGCCACCATCGCGAGATAACGGGCCAGGATCCCGTTGAACAGTCCCCCGTCTCCGCCGCCGCCACCGGTGATGACACTGCGGAAGGTGAGTTCGGAATCGACGGCCTCGACGAGCGCATGCACCCGTTTGCGGTGTCGTGGTGCGTCGAGCTGCGTCGCGAGTTCCGTTTCCAGTCCGAGGACCACACCTTGGCAGTATGTGTAGATGGCGCGTTCGTGCCGGCCGTTGCGGATGCCGTCGAAGATAAGTCCGGTGTCGGGGTCGAGCAGGGTGGCGTCGATCCAATCGGCCATCTCCTGCGCGCGCCACACCTTTCCCGAACGTGCCAGCAGCAGCGCTGCCGGACCGTTCGCGGGTGCGTTGTAGAAGTCGTCGCCGCGGCGCCACGGGATTCCGCCGTCGCGGTCGGGCTGCCACGCGTCGCACAGCTCGCCGACGAGTTCGGTGAGTGCCCCGCGGTGGTCGATGTACAGGTGTCGCTGGGCTCGTTCCAGTGCGAGCCCGAGCCACGCCATGTCGTCGTAGTAGTCGTTGGTCCAGCCGGTGATATTGCGAATGCGATGCGTGCGGGTCAGTCGCACGACGCGACGCCGGCGGCGTGGGGTGGCGTCACGTTCGGCGGCGTCGACGGCGAGGTCGATCAGATGCGCCTGCCACCAGTAGTGCCACGTACCGAACAACCGCTCGCGGTGCACGGCGGGCCATCCCACGACACCGAGCGCGGTGCCGGGCAGACCCCACAGCCGGCGCACGTGCCGCGCCGTGACGGCGGCCTCCGCGGCATCGGCGCGGGCCGACCACAGTGCGGGCATAGCGTCCATCATCCTCATCCCAGAAGACTCGCCCCACAGGATTTCCGGGTCTGCGGGACCGAAACCACGGAGCTTCGCGAGAACGCAAGAGATCCGGCGGTCCTGGAGACCGCGCCTGTTCATCGGCGGATCGTGACACGCTCGTTACCAGGAGTGTGACAGGTCTCCGTGCTCGCGAATCCACGCGTGCATCGCGATGCCCGCCGCGACCCCGGCATTGATGGACCGGGTGGAGCCGAACTGGGCGATGGAGACGGTCATCGATGCCACCTCGCGGGCGCGCTCGGTGACACCGGGGCCCTCCTGCCCGAACAGCAACAGGCAGTTTCGGGGCAGCGACGCGGTTTCCAGGGGTACCGAACCGGGTGTGTTGTCGACCGCGACGATCGTGAGGTCGCGCTCGGAGGCCCATTCGATCAGTGCATCGACGTCGGTGTGGTGGATCAGGTGCTGGTAGCGGTCGGTAACCATCGCGCCGCGCCGGTTCCAGCGACGCCGGCCGACGATGTGGACGGCGGCAGCGGCGAAAGCGTTGGCGGTGCGCACGACGGTGCCGATATTGGCGTCGTGCCCGAAGTTCTCGATCGCAACGTGCAGTGGATGCCGCCGGGAGTCGATATCGGCGACGATCGCTTCACGTGTCCAGTAGCGGTAGGCGTCGACGACGTTGCGGCGGTCTCCGTGTGCAAGCAGCTCGGGATCGTAGCGCGGATCGGTGGGCGGTTCGGTGCCGAACTCGTCGGTCCACGGTCCGACGCCGCGCGGATGCTCGCCCCATTCGGTAGGTCCGGGCTCGTCCGTGTCGGCGTCGAGATCGAGCTCTTCGACGGCCACGGTCAGAACGTTTCGTTCGAGCCGGCAGCGACGGTGAAGCCGTGTCCTGTCGCGTCGTTGGCGCAGGTGACGTCTGCGGCGGTGGTCGTGCACGTATAGCCGAGTTCGGACAACGAGGATCCCGCGGGCAGGGCGGGGGCGGCTCCTTCGACCGGGAGGTACACGGGACCGCCGGAACAGAGGAACGTGCCCGGCCCGGTGTCCTGGACCCGGATGCCGTGACCCCAGTTGACGACGCAGTTGTCCGGTCGCGGCGGCACGGGATCGGTGACGCCTTCACAGCCCGCTTCGGTGCGCGACGGCAGTTGCACGATGCCGCACTGGAACTGCCCGTCGGGGCTCGTGAAGTAGTACGACTCGTTCTGTTCGTACTCGACGTCGACGAGCGTGGTCGGCGGTGCGATGGTCTCCGTCGGCTCGGGCGTGGTGGACGGTGCCACCGTGGTGGTGCTCGGCGACGTCGGAGCCGGTTCCACCGTGGTGGTGGTCGCCGCCGTCGTCGTGGTGGTGGCTTCGGCTACCGTATCCGCCTCGGATCCGTCTGCGGATCCACCGCATCCGGCCAGCAACAAAGCGGCGGCCGCTACGGCAGCGGCCGACGACACCCGAACAATCACGCAAGCTCCCTCCGGAAGAAATCCGGAGCTCACTCTATCGACCGGCTGTCAGCGGCGTGTCACCCACTGGTTGGCCAGCCGATTGAGCCTCGCCGGTGAGCACTGCGCGGCTGCCGCGAACACTCGCGCCTGCCATCCCACCGCCCGGTGCACCCGGCCCCAGGCACGCCCCGGTCGGGTCGCGGCGTAGAGCTCTGCGGCGACATCGTCGGCAGTCAGGTGGATGCCCAGCGTGCGAATGGCGCCGGCGTTCATGTTCTGCGTCATCGCGGTGTCGACGAACACCGGCCACAGCGCGAACACCCGGATGTCGTGCCGGCCCCATTCGAGTTCGAGCGCCTCCGTCAGGCCGCGCACCGCGAACTTGGTCGCGCTGTACGTGGCGAGGTCGCGTTGCCCGTAGATCGCCGACGCCGAGCAGAGGTTGACCACCTGCGCGCCCGGCGTGCGGCGCAGATACTCGAAGGCACTGTGGCAGCCGAGGACGGTGCCCGTGACGTTGACGTCGACGATCCGGCGGTGCCGCTCGGGCGGGGTGTCCTCGAACGGACCCGACGACAGGATGCCGGCGTTGTTGACGAGGATGTCGAGCCGACCGTCCGGGCAGAACTCCGACAGAGCACGAGCCCAGGCGCCGGAGTCGGTGACGTCGAGAATGCCCGTGACGATGTCGGACTGCGCGGCGGCGAGGCTGTCCAATCCCGACGCGTCGACGTCGAAGGCACCGACGCGGTAGCCGTGTCGCGCGAACTGCAGTGCGGTGGCCCGTCCGATTCCCGATGCGGCGCCGGTGACGAACACGCTGGGTCTGCTCATGGGACGAGCCTAGACACCGCGACTCGGTCTACCCTGAGGTTTGGAGGAGTCATGAACCATCGGCGCATCGCGGTTACCGTCGCCTTCATCACGGTAGGCTATCTGGTCGTCCTGTCGCTCTGGCTGGGCTTGTTCTTCGAACACTCCGCCGAGGGCACCGAGGGATTCCAGGTGATCTTCCTTGTCGCGCTGTACGGCTCGGCTCTGGGTCTGGGGATGATGCTCGCCGGCCGACCGTCGCGCAGCGAACGCAAGATCGAGCGTGAAGGGTTCGAGGGCTGGGCGACCATTCTGTCCGCGACCCCGGTGGGACCGATCGGGGGCAGCCGGCAATTGACCGAGCTGGACCTCGCGTTCACGGTGCCCGGCTCCGAGTCCTACCGCGGCCTGGTCAGGTACGAAGTGCCGGCGCGCGACGTTCCCCGGTTCGCGCCCGGCAACATCGTCACGGTCTTCGTCGACCCGGACAACCGGGACCGTATCCTGCTGTGCCCGTAGTTTTTTCGGCTCTCTTGTCATGAATGTGGATGGGTGCCCATGTGGTACGGGAGGTCAAGGGTGACGGGTCCGCAGGTGAGCATGACCATCGCGAGTGCGTTCTCGGCGCTGTGGAATCCGTACGCCCGGCGGAT
>NZ_JAUZMZ010000082.1:0-22579 GCF_036327435.1 Rhodococcus chondri
CACCGGCAGAAGAGCCGCCGCGAGTTGCCGCGGATCGACGTCCGACAGGCGTTGCGCCACCACCTCGCGGCAGCATTCGACGAGTTCGGATTCGAGATCGCCGGCAGCGGTATCGACCACTTCGAGGACGGCGTGGACGAGGGTGCCGAACACCGTGCCGCCGGGAAGATCGTTCATCGGCGACGGAACACCGGTCGCGACCGGCTCGGCCGCCACCAGCGGCGGCTCGTGCGGCTCGTCGTCCTTTTCCGGCTCCTCCACCTCGCTGCCCACGCCCGGGCTCTCGTGCACCGACGCCGTCAGTGCCGAATAGGAGGTGCGGCGCCAGGCGTCGTCGAGTGTGCGGTCGAACTGCGCGGCCGTGAGCGTGCCGCCGGACTCGCAGGGTCGCGACCACATGATGACGGGGACCGGACTGCTCGCCACCGCCTCGACCGCGATCAAGCCCTCCGCGGCCCGGGCCCATGTGGAGAACTGTTCGGCAACAATGTGGTCGGCGGGCGTCGAGGCGGCGGACGCGACCTCGGACTCACCGCGCTCGCGTCCGAACAGCACCCGGTGCAGCGGCGAGCGCGACGTCGCGAACGACGGAGCCCACCACAGGGTGAGCTGGCACCGGGCGCGGGTGAGCGCCACGTACAGCAGCCGCAGTTCTTCGCCGGCCTCCTCGTCGTCGTGCCGACGCCGGCGATCGCCGTAGCCCTGACTGCCTTCCCCGCCGACGTCGAGGATGCGGCGGCCGCTGTGGTGCAGCAACAGCGTGTCCGGTTTCGGGTTCTTCGCCGCGTCCCAGCCGAACGGTACGTACACGACCGGAAACTCGAGCCCCTTGCTGCCGTGCACGGTGAGGACCTGCACGGCCGCGGCATCGCTGTCGAGCCGGCGACTCCGGTCGGTGCTGCCCCGGCCGGGATCGTTCATCCGTTCCTCGAGCCAGCGCGTCAGCGCCGACAGTCCCAGCGACTCGGTCGCCGCGGCCTCGTCGAGCAACTGGGCAATGTGCCGGAGATCGGTCAGCTGCCGCTCCCCCGCCGGGGCGGCGAGCAACCGCGCCTCGAGTTCACCGAAGGTGGCCAGGCGTTCGAACAGGGCCGCGAACCCGGAATCCGCGAAGACCGCGGACAACTCGCGCAGCAGACCGCCGATCTGCGCGACGAGTTCGTCTCCGTGGGCCACCAGTTTCCCGGCGGTATGACCGAGCAGCGGACCGAGCGCCGCCAGTCGTACCCGGTCGGCGCGATGCGGCTGTTCGAGCGCGTGCAGCATCCACAACCACTGCTGCGCTGCCGGTGTCGCGAACACGCTCGTGCCACCCGCGAGCACGCACGGCACTCCGGTGGCGAGCAGCGCCTCGTACACGAGACCGACCTGCGCGTGCGTGCGAACGAGGACGGCGATGTGCCCGGGTTCGAGTCGTGCCGGGCCGGCGCCGAGATCCACGGTGGCGGTGCTGTCGAGGAGCCGCACCACGTCGGCAGCGACGTCGCGCGCCACCCGCGAACGCAGCGGCGCCACCGAGGGGAACCCGGACTTGCCCGTCGGTCCGGCTCCGGTCCGAGGTAGGTACCGCAACCGCAGCGGCGGCACCCCGGTCATCCTCGACGCCGGACGGGCGGCCCCGACACGATGGACCACGATGCGGGGATCGCCCAGCGCCGCACCGCCGTACACGTGTTCGAGGGCGGTGAGCAGATCGGCGTCGCTGCGCCAGTTCGTGGTCAGTTCGCAGTGCGCGTCCGAGGCGGAGGCCGCATCGAGATAGCTCAGCACCTCGGCGCCGCGGAAGGCGTAGATCGCCTGCTTCGGGTCGCCGACGAGCACGAGGCGGCAGTGGCCGTGGAACGCGCGCTGCAGGATTTCCCACTGCTTCGGGTCGGTGTCCTGGAACTCGTCGACGAGGACGACGGCGAACCGGGCACGCACCCGGCGGCACGCGGCCTCACCGTGCTCGGGATCGCCGAGGACCCGGTGCAGCAACGCCAGCTGGTCGTCGAAGTCGCGCAGACCGGTGGACCGTTTCCGGCGCTCCACTTCGCGCCGTACCTCGCGGGCGAACTCGACCCGCTCACCGGCAGCAGTGCCCTCGGCACCTTCGGGCGCGAGGTCGGCCTGCGGATCGAAGATCGCCGCCCGCGCGGCCAGCGTGGCCTCACGGTGCGTGATCGGCTGCTCCCCCACGCCGTATCGGCGCAGATACAGGTCGGCGATGACCTCGGTGGTCAGGTCGTCGACGTCTTCGACGACCGTGACGTCCGGTTCTCGCTCACCGGCGATGCCGAGCTCGTCGAGCATGCGCTGGCAGAAGCCGTGGGTGGTCGCGATGGTGGCGGCATCGAAATCCGACAACGCCTGCCGCAACCGCGTCCGGTGCCCGACGACGTCGCCTTCGGCCAGGTACCGGATCAGCTCGTCCGTGCTGCCGCGTGCCGCATCGGGGTCCGCAAGCGCGGCCACGACCTCCGCGAACCGGTTGCGGGTGCGTTCCCGCAGTTCCTGGGTGGCGGCGCGACTGAAGGTCACCAGCAACAGCTCGGACAGGTCGGTGACGCCTTCGGCGACGAACCGGGTCGCGAGACCGACGATGGCGTAGGTCTTCCCGGTACCCGCGCTCGCCTCGAGCACCGTGGTGCCCTCGGGCAGCGGGCCGAGCAGATCGAAACCCGTCGTGGTCGGTGCCGATGCGGGCACGGTGCTCCTCTCCATCACGGGCGTCCCTGGTGTTCGGACGCGAGCAGCGGCTCCCACAGTCGACGCGCCAGGACGCCGAACCTGCTCGGATCCTCGAACCAGGCGCGCTCGTCGGGCAGTGGCTCGGCGACGGTGAGGCTTTCGAGAGTGGCTGCGCCCCCGTACAGATACGCGACGTGCCGATCGCGGCCGTCGCCGAAGTTGCCGCCGAACATGCGGTCGGCCGCCTCGAGCGCCATCTCCACCGAATCGCCACGGTATCGACGTTCGGCGTATTCGGCGGACGCCCCGGTGGTCATCGGCACCGTCGCGTGCAGGCCGCGGTCGCGAAGGTCGACGAGCCGGATCAGTTGTTCGAGGGCGTCCTCGGGGGCCAGCAGGGTCGATCGCCACGCCGGCAGCCGGGAGCGGGAGCGGCCCGTGGTGACCGCCTGCCATCGGCCCGGCCGGCCCGATGCGGCGACTGCCAGCAACTGCACCCACGCGGTGAGCCGATGTTTCGGCCCGAGCTTGGAGAAGGTGCTGCGCGCGATGACGGTGCCGTGGACACCGCCGACCGTTCCGGTGAGCCGGCGGCCGTCACCGAGATCGACGACGACATCGACGGTGCCGGACTCGCCCGCATGCACGGGCGAACACGCGGCGACCAGTGCCTCGACCGCGTCGGTGGCCTCGTCGAGAACGCGTTCCCCCAGCGCGCGGGGCGGCAACGTCCCGCGGCGCCATTCCGCGGCCCTGAACTCGGCGGCCGGTGCGCCCGCCAGTCTGGCCTCGAGCATGCGATCGCCCAGGTTCCAGCGGGCCAGCGGATCGAGATCGACATCCAGTGCGTCGGCGATCGCCTCGTCCAGCTCCGGGATGCGCACACCGAGGCGCTGCCGGAGGAAACCCTGGCAGGGGTGGACGAGGAATGCGACGAGTTCGGCGAGATCGACATCCCCGGCCGGCGGCGCTTCCAACGTCTCGCACAACGCCGCCCGGGAGACGACGTGCGGTGGGGAGGGATGCTGCGCGGCCACCGCACCGGCGAGCGCGGTGGTGTCGAAGCTGAACGGATCTTCGGGCAGGAAGTTGCGGGCGTCGAACGGCTGCAACGGGTGTCGCCGCACGATCGCGTCCGCGTCGGGATCGTCGGCCCCCACCATGACGGCGACCACGTCGCGCACCTCGCTCAACGGGATCGCGGGCGGCCGCGGAGACCCGGTGACGGGGTCGGCCCCGGTGTAGAACAACAGCACCTTCTCTCCCGCCGACATGATCGCGTCGAGCAGCAACTGCCGGTCCTCGCTGCGCGGATCACGCTCTCCGAGACAAGGATTCTGCGCCAGCACGTCGTCGCCGTCGATGTGCGCACCGCGCGGGAAAACGTCGTCGTCCAGTCCCAGCAGCACCACCACGCGGTGCGGCACCGACCGCATGGGCACCATGGTGCACACGGTGAGTTCGCCGGTGCGGAAATTCGCGCGGGTGGGACGCCCGGCCAGGCGCGTCCCCAGCATCGCGCGGACATCCGCCAGCCGAAGCGACGCAGCGCCGCTGTGCTCGACCGCCGCGGCGATTTCCCGGTGCGCCTGTGCGAGTTGCCAAGCCTCGGAATCGGATACATCGACCAGGAGATCGAGCGCGCGAGCGAGCGCGGCGGACCATTGCGCGGCGGACTGCGGCCCTCGCAGGCCCAGCAGCGCCACCGTCAGCCGATCGATGTACTCGGCGAACCGGCCGGCAAGGTCGATGTCGTTGCTGTCGACGTCGTCGAGGGGCAACGCCAGGTCGAGCCATTCGTTCTCCGACTCGTCGGCGGTGACACCGAGCAGAATCCGGTCGAGTGCCGTCGCGAAAGTGTTCTGCCGGAAGTCGGCAAGGCCGAAGGCGCGGCGCTGAGAGACACCGAGGCCCCAGCGCGCTCCTGCCTCGGCGGTCCACTCCTGCAACCGCTCGAGATCGTCGTCGTCGAGTGTGAAGCGCCGGCGCACCGGCGGGGTACCGGCCAGGTCGAGAACCTCACTGGCGGTGACCCGCCCGTCTGCGAGGCCGAGCAACTCCGCGATCACCGACAGTACCGGATTGGTCTGGCGCAAAGCACGATCGGCGAGTCGCACCCGCAGCCGGTGACCGGGGTGGCCGACGATGTCCTGCCCGAAGGCCGCCTGCACGAGCGGAGCGTACGTTTCCACATCGGGGCACATGACGATCACGTCGCGCGGTTCGAGGGTCGAATCGTTCCGGAACAGGTGCAGCAGGCTTTCGCGCAGCACCTCGACCTGCCGGGTGGGTCCATGGCAGGCGTGCACCTGCACCGTCCCGTCCGCGGAGGCGCTGCCCGGCGCCGGAACCCGGTCGGCGCGGATATCGGCCTGCAGCCGTCCGAGCAGCGTGGCGGGCGGAGTCGGCGCGGCGTGTACCACCTCGACGGGTTCGAGTGCGCCCAGCCGGGCCTGGAACTCACGGACATCGCGTGCCAGCGCGGCAAGCAGCGGATGCCGGACGGCGAGAGCGCTGTCGTCGTCGGCTCTGCGCGGCGGCGGTGCCGTGCCCGAGAGCGACGACCACATTGCCGGGCTGGGGTGAGGAATCCACAGGTGCACGTCGCGGTGCGCGCCGAGTCCGGACAGAACCGCCCCTTGCACGACGTTGAGGCGCGTGGGACCGAACAACGACACGCGCTCGGGCAGATCCACGAGTTCGGGCTCCGAGCGCAGTCGCGCGCACAGAACGTCGAGGCGCTGTGACGGACTGTCGGTGCCGATGCGCTCACGTAACCGGCGCCACAGTTCGGGCTGCCAGAGCAGATGGTCGTCCAGCGCGACGCCGGTGCCGTCGGTGTCGCGACCGGCGGCCCAGTCGGCGATCATGCTCGGCCGTTGCAGACCGTAACTGCGCATCAGCTCCGCGAGGTGCGCGGCGGTCGCGTAGCGGCGACCGGCACGATGATCGTCGTGTCCGTGACCGAGATGACGGGACAGCACCGCGCACCACGGCTCGCCGAGGCAGTCGTCGATGACGTCGAGCAGTGTCCACAGCACTCGTGAGGAGTGCCACGGATCGTCTTCGGCGGTGGTGCCCGACGCTGCGGAGAGCGCTTCGTCGACCAGGCGCGCCGGGGACGGGAAGTCGATGTTGGCGGCGATCCCGTCACCTCGGGTGGCGCCGAGGGTGGTCGACAACCGCTGCGTGAGCCACCGCTCGATACCCCGGGCGGGCACGGCGACGACCTCACGGGCGAACGGATCGGCGAGCGGCCGGGCGAGCAGCTCGGCGAGCGCGTCGGCCAGGACGTCGGTGCGCTCGGCACGGTGCACTGTCAGCACGCGTGATCCCCCTCGTGGTTGCTCGGTCCGTCGGCTACGGCTTATCACACGATTCGGACAGGACCGGCCGCCGCGCTGGTCAGCGGGTCAGCCATGCAGCCAGGGCGTCGCGGTCGCGTTCGACGATCTGGGCGACCATCCTGGTGGCGAGCGCGGCGATCTGACGGCCGACTACGGGGATCTCGACGGAGACGTCTCCGCGCACATCGAGGACCGTTCCGCCGCTGCCGTGAGGCAGCACCCGGGTGCGCCCGCGAAAGGACACTGGTATCCCGCTGGTGCCACCGATGATCTCGCCGGTGGCGCCGTTGCCCGCGAGCGGTCCCCAGCGGTCGATGCGTTCCATGATCATCGGACCACGGACGAGGGCCCGCACCATCGGCGGGAGGTCGGCAGGTTCGGTGCGTTCGCTGATGGCGACCCGCAGCGATCCCGGACCGTCGGGTGCGTCGATCTGGAGCGTGGCGGTGGCACTGCCCTCGAGCCGGCCCTGCCAGTAGCGGGCGTCGGTCAGTGCGGCGTGAACGTCTCGAACGTCATGGTCCAACTGCGCGGTGAGTTCGAATCTCTTCGGCATACACCCGTACGGTACTGGTTCGGCTAGGCGATGGACGGCGCTCCGAAGATTGCGGCGTTCCGTGTCCCGGCGAGTGAGACGACGTCACCGGTGCGCAACCGGGCGCGAGGACTGCGCACCGGGCGATGGTTGACACAGACGACGCCTTCCACGAGCAGCGCGGCAGCCTCACCTCCGGAGCCCGCGAGACCGCTCTCCTGCAGAAATCCGAACAACGAATCTGGCACGAGTGCCTGCATGGCGGAAATTGTCGTCCGGGCAGGCGAAATGCCGGTCGCCCTCGGGATGCGACAAGGTGAGGCTCCGGTGAACTCCGGGCGAACGGACCCGGCCACCCCGATCCGGCCTCAGCCGCTCGCGTCGCCAGGAAGCTCGAACAACGAAAGCTGGTCGCGCATCGCGCGTTCGAGGCACAGGGCACGGAACCGCTCACCGAGTTCGCGGGCCACGTGCGCCGGGCATCCGAGTTCGGTCCCGATCTGCTCCCAGGTGTAGCCGGCCTCCCGCTGTTCCAACGCGAAGCCGCCATCCTCGTCCCATGGTGCCGACATGGCCCGATACTGCTCCTGCCGCATGCCGTCGGCAACGACCGCCGTCGGCGTGTCGCGCGTCACATTGCCGGTGGCGTCGCAATCATGCCGAGCGAAGTGCCGGGCGCAGATTCGTGTACGCCCATGCCCCCAGCGGAGTGGGCGTCGTCGTGGTGACATCCCGGGCCTGTTCCGGCACGTAGTTGTCGCGTAAACCTCGGGACATACCGACGATTCCCTCGATCTGCGCTTCGGTCATACCGATTTCCCGCAATGCGGACGCGACATCGTCGTCAGTGACCTGCAGCGCGGTGATCGCCCGGCCCGTTGCCTCCCCGACGATCTCGGCGACGTCGGAGAACGACAGGTCCTCGGGGCCGTGCACCGCCTGCACGACTCGCCCGCTCCATGCCGTGGAGAGCAGCCTCGCAGTGGCGATCTCGCCGATATCGCGCGGATCGACCCATGGAATCGCGAGATCGAGAGGAAGCGTCGTCGTCAGTGCCCCTTGCCGAAGGGAATCGATGTCCATCAGCAGGTTCGTGAAGAAGTACCCGCATCGTAGATGCGTGACTGCGGCGCCGGTTTCGTCGAGAAGCTGTTCCGTGCGCGCCAGGCCGTCGATCTCGCCGAATCCTCCGCGCGCCTCGGCACCGCCGCTGCTCTGGAACACCACGCGCGCGATGCTGTTGCGCACGATCGCATGCGCCGCACTTCGCCCCATCCGCTCGTACCCGGCGACGGGATCGTCGTCCCCGGTGGGCGGATCGACCCAGTACAGCGCGTCGGCGCCACGGGTCGCGGCCACGACACCGTCGACGTCTCCGAGATCCAGTTCGATCACGTCGGCCCGCTGCCGGATCGCGGCGTCCAACCGGGAGGCGTCGCGCGTGAGCAGGGTGGGTCTGATGCCGGCCTGCACGAGCAACCGGGTGACGTGCGAGCCGACATGGCCTCCGGGTGTGGTGACGACGATCCTCATCTACGAGCCTCCTCGCCTATCCGGCTGCCGGGCACAGGATGCCCGGCAGCCGCACGCTCGTTACCGGGACAACCAGGTGTTCAGGGTGGCGCGGTCGCTCTCGACGATGGCCTGCATCATCTGCAGCACCATGCCTTCCACCTGCCCACCGACGATCGGCACATCGACCCTCGCCTCCCCACGCAATTCGATCACCGAACCGCTCGACTCCCGGGGACGCAGTTCCGATCTGGCTGCGATGGTGACGGGAAGGGTGCTGGATCCGCCGCCGAGCGCACCGCTGGCAGTGTTGCCCTCGAGCACACCCCACTCATCGGTTCTGGTCATCACCAGCGGGCCCCGCAAGATGCCCCGAACGACGGCCGGAAGCACCGCTGCGTCGACCTGGTCCGTCAGGGTGATTCGCGCGGTTCCGGGGCCTGCCGGAACCATGACCTCGACGGATCCGGTTGTGCTGTCGCCGACCCGCCCTTTCCAGTACTCCTCGCTGATGAGGGCGGCGTGTACGTGTTCGACGCCGTGGTCGAGTTCGATCGTGTAGACGAATTCCTTGGACATGGCCGGAGACATTAGCCCGCGGCGAAAACGGGTCGGGCAGCGGTGCCGCCAAAGCGAGCACGACGCATCGATCGGGCAAGAGCCACGCCGGAGTTCGGGGCCACGCCCACTACAAAGCGACGACGAGCACGGCCGCGATGCTGCCGAGCACCCCGGCCAGCGAAAGGCCTGCGGCCAGCGATCCGACTACCACTGCTGCCGCGAGGCCGACCAGCAGGATGAGTACCGCGAACAGAATCCATCCGACGAAGTCCTCTTCCACCAGTGCCGGTTTCCGATTGTCCTGCGTAGGTGCCGAAGATGCGGTGGTCATGCAGTGTGTTTTCCCCGGCTTTGCTCCAGCGAAACCACGGGGCGTAATCGACACCACAGGCATCCCTCGTGTCGATACCCCACTCGAAGTGATCCCCGTCACGCTCGGTTTACTCCACCCCTCGGTCACGGGTAGCCGACAGGTGTCACGTCAATGATCCCATCGACGTTTCGTCGGAAGGAGCAAGCGAACGATGACCACCCCCAACAACGTCACCAATGCCGCCCTGATCACTCAGTTGCGAGCACTGCACGAACTGACCCACGCGGAAACTCAGGTAGCGGAGATACGGACCGTCCAGGCACGTACCGAAGCAGTCCGCAAGGAACTCACCGAGAATGCGGCTCACAGCCGTGTGCGCGCAGTTGCCATCGAAGAGGCCATCCGCCGGCTCGGCGGTCTCCCCGACGTACTCGGGCCTTTCGTCGGTCGCGCGACCACGATGGTGAAGACCTTCACCGAACAGGCACAGCCGTTCGACGAGGCACTGCTCGGCGATCTCTTCCTCGAGCAGCAGTTGCTGGGTCGCTCTCGATACCTCAAGGCTCTCGCGACCGCTGCCCGACAGCCGTCGATCGTGTCGCTGGCCGACAAGCTGATCACCGCGCACAGCGCCACCGTCGAGTGGCTCACCACGGTCCTCGCCGAGGAGGCGCTCGGCGGCCCCGCGGCGCTGCGCCGCACGCCGTTCCAGGCCGTCGCCGGCACCGCTGTGCGGATCGTCAATGCGCCGGTCGTCTGGTCGGCGCGAGGCTTGGACCGCGCAATCGACGCGGCCCGCTCGGCCGGACCCCGGATCGAAACACTGCTTTCTCGGGGGGCCCACGCCGGTGACGTCGCGGCGAAAACTCTCGGCGCCGGCCGTGATGCCGCCCTCGAGACCGCCGAACGGGTGAGCCGTCGGGAAGGCGCGGATTCGACGGCAGATGCTCTTCACAGCATTCGCAGCACGACCGGAGTCCTCACTGCCGAGGAGCTACCGATCCGGGATTACGAAAACCTGAACGTCTCGAAGGCCGTTGCTGCGGTGAAGGAACTCGACGAGCCGGCCGACATCCGCGCCGTCGTCGCATACGAGGAAGCACACAAGAACCGGCACGGGGTCGTATCGGCCGCGCAGACGCGACTGGCCGCGATCGCCCAGGACGTCCTCAGCGTCTGATCTCCGGCCGATCGGCCGATCCCCTGAGTTGGACCAGAGCGGATGGATCGCTCATCTCCTTTCGGAGTGAGCGGTCCATCCGCTCGGTCTCTGGCCCCTGTTGCGCGTTACGCCCGACTTCGAGCGTGCCATCCCCAGGCGGCGAGCAGCGCAGCTTCCCCCGCCGCATCCAGCAGATAGGTCTTCGGAATCCGTCCCGCCGGAACGTATACAAGATCGACCGCGAGCAAAGTGGCGGCGGTCGCCACCCCGACCCGCCGCGCATGGCGGCGACCTTCGAGGGTGTCCTCTGCCTTCAATTGCACCATTCCGTTACCCACGAGCAGGCCGGCGACGGTGTACATCAGCCAGCGGTCCTGCTTCGGGCCGAAGAGCGCTTCGAAACTCCGCCGATGCAGCAGCGGCCACAGCCCACCTACCACGTTGAACAAGCCGTGAGTACGGGCAAGACCGGCGCCGAGACGATCCTCGCCGACGATGTTCGTGTTCATGATTTCGGGCTACCCGGCAGAGCGGGTTCTACGCTCGATGTCGTTCCGTGGAGATCAGCCGGACTCGGTCTCGACCCGTCAAACCGGTGCCGGCCCTCTCCGGCAGCGCTCGTCATCACCGAAGGATCGTCGCTGCCGGCCGAGGAGCCGATGCTGCAGTACCGGTCGCTGTAGTCCGGCGCACGTGTCTGCTCGGGCGCCGCGGGGTATGCGACCGGTACCGAACGTCACGCTCGAGAGGACTCCCATGACCGACCTACTGTTCGTCATCACCGCCGCCGATCATTGGACGCTGGCCGACGGAACCCGGCATCCGACCGGCTTCTGGGCGGAGGAACTCGTCGAGCCCTATCGGGTGTTCTCCGAGGCCGGCTACGACATCACCTTCGCGACACCGGGTGGGCGTACACCGGTGGTCGACGAGGCGAGCCTCGCGCCGGACGCCGCCGGTGGAGAGGAACGCGCCGCCGAGCTACGCAAAGCTCTCGACGAGCTCGAAGCGCAACTGAGCGAGGCGGCGGTCCTCGACGACGTCGACGCCGACGACTTCGACCTGGTGTTCGTCCCGGGCGGGCACGGTCCGATGGAAGACCTCGCCGTCGACGAACGTTTCGGCGAACTCGTGCGACGCTTCGTCGAATCGGACAAGCTCGTCGCGATGGTGTGTCACGCTCCTGTCGCACTGCTGCCGGCGTTCGCGTCCGGCGGGAAATGGCTTTTCGAGGGCTACAACCTGACCGGCTTCACGAACGTCGAGGAGGCTCAGGCCGGGCTCGCCGACAAGGCCCCGTGGCTGCTGCAGGACCGGTTACGAGCGGCAGGAGCGGTCTTCTCTGCCGGCGACCCGTGGGAGCCGCACGTCGTCGTCGACCGCAAGTTGTACACGGGGCAGAATCCGGCATCGTCGCGGCCACTGGCCGAGCGGGTGGTTACGGATCTCGCACAGGCGTAGTCCCACGCACTGTTCGGCCTCCGAGGGTGCGCGCGATACGCATGCAACGGCGGCCGATCCACTGCCGCAGTTCGCCACCGGATCGGCCGTCGACCGGTTACGGTCGAAAATCGACGGTCCGGTCCGGTGCGGTAGGAGGCAACAGTGCGGCAAATGCGGCGGTGGGCGCGGTATACGTGCTCGTGGTGCTCTTCCTCGGTTCCTGGATCGCCCAGTTCGTCACCCAGCTGATCAGCTTCAGTAACGAACAACAGTCGCACGGCCAACCCTTCGCATGGAGTGACTACTGGCCGGAGTTTCTCGCTGCTACTTTCGAGAACTGGCAGAGCGAATGGCTGCAACTGGTCTTCCAAGCGATTTTGTTGATGGGCGCCCGGCACTGGATCTTCAAGGTCGAAGCCGAGGACATGGAACGGATCGAACGCAAGATCGACCACATCCAGGACCATCTCGGTATACCTACGCCTCCGCCCGATGCCGAGGAACCACCACGTCGACGAGCCCGTGCCCGGCGACCTCCGGCGCGCACCCGCCCCGACGCGGGCGTGGGAGGTCTTGGCGCGCAATGATTCTGGGACCGAAGACTCTACCCGGGTTGTGAGGGCGGGACTCGGGGTACTCGACGGACCATGGATCAGTCGGAAACCCCGTTGCTGACAGCGTTGGAGCAGTACCACCGACTCGACCGGTACGGGTTCGCCCCGCCGGGGCACCGTCAGGGCCGCGGAACCGACGAGCGCGTCGCGAAGGTGCTCGGCAGCGATTCGTTCCGCTCGGACGTGCTGGCGTCCGGTGGGCTCGACGACCGGAAATCGAGTAACGGCTACCTGTCCAGAGCCGAACAGCTCATGGCCGATGCGGTGGGAGCCGAGCAGGCTTTCTTCTCGACCTGCGGCAGTTCACTGTCGGTCAAGGCTGCGATGATGGCCGTCGCCGGCAACGATCCGGGCGGGCTGCTCCTCGGCCGCGATTCGCACAAGTCGATCGTCGCCGGGTTGATCTTCAGTGGTGTCACTCCCCGGTGGATCACGCCGCAGTGGGACGAGGAAATGCATTTCTCGCATCCGCCGTCGCCCGAGCAGGTGCGCGAGATGTGGGACAAGTATCCCGACGCGGCCGGCGCGCTGATCGTCAGCCCGAGCCCCTACGGCACCTGCGCGGACATCGCGGGTATCGCCGAGGTCTGCTACGAGCGACGCAAGCCGCTCATCATCGACGAGGCGTGGGGCGCGCACCTCCCCTTCCACGAGGACCTGCCGACCTGGGCAATGGACGCCGGCGCCGACGTCTGCGTGGTGAGTGTCCACAAGATGGGTGCCGGCTTCGAACAGGGCTCGGTGTACCACGTGCAGGGCGACCTGGTCGACGGCGCGTATCTCTCTGCCTGCGCCGACCTGCTGATGACCACGAGCCCGAACGTGCTCATCTATTCGGCGATGGACGGCTGGCGACGCCAGATGATCGAACACGGCACCGAGTTGCTCGGCAACGCGCTCGGCATGGCGCGGCGCACGCGGGACCGGATCGCCGCGATCGACGGACTCGACGTCCTCGAGGACCGACTGCTCGGAGACGAAGCCTCACACGATCTGGACCGGCTGCAGATCCTCATCGACGTCAGCGCACTCGGTGTCTCCGGTTACCAATGCGCCGACTGGCTGCGGGAGCACTGCCGTGTGGATATGGGGATGACCGATCATCGACGGATCCTGGCGACGATGTCGATGGCCGACAACGACGCCACCACGAACCGGTTGGTCGAATCGCTCGGGATGCTGGTTCGGGCAGCGGAGTCGTTCGAACCCCCACCCGAGGTGTACCTGCCGAGCCCCGGCGAGTTGCAGCTCGATTCGGTGATGTCACCGCGAGATGCGTTCTTCGGTCGCACGGAGATGACCGGCGCGGCCGGCGCGGCCGGACGTGTGGCGGCCGAACAGCTCACACCGTATCCGCCGGGCATCCCCGCGGTGGTGCCGGGCGAGCGACTGAACCAGGGCGTCGTCGACTATCTGCGCAGTGGCGTGGCCGCCGGGATGACAATCCCCGACGCAACCGACGCGTCGCTCGAGCAGTTCCGGGTCGTAGTCGAGGACTGAGGCCGCAGGCGAGCTACCGCTCGCCGCGTTCCCTCACCGCTGCGGCGACGTCTTCGGCGACGAGGTCGGCGTTGACGGCAGCACCGGCGGCCACGCCCGCGCCTGCCGCCATGAGGACCATTGCCGAGAGGTCGCTCGAATTGCCTGCAGCCCACACTCCGGGAAGATCGGTCTGCCCCATCGGTCCGGTCTCGATGAAACTTCCGAGTGGATGCTCGGCCACCGTCCCACCGAGTTGTACGTACAGGTCCGCGCGGGCACGGAATCGTGGCGCGACCACGACCGCGTCGACACCGAACTCGTCGCCGCCGGCGAGCACGACGGTGTGGACGTCGTCGCCGTCGGCACGCAATTCTGCAACGGCCCCTTCGATCAGCCGAATATTCAGTGCGGCAAGCTGTTCCAATGCGTCATCGTCGAGGTCGGGCATCGTGTGGGTGAACAGTGTGACGTCGCCGCTGAGCTGACGGAACAGCAACGCCTGGTGGACACTCATCGGGCTCGAACCGACCACTCCGATGCGCCGATCCCGCACCTCCCAGCCGTGGCAGTACGGACAGTGCAGGACGCTCTTGCCCCACAGTTCCCGGACACCCGGAATTTCGGGTAGCTCATCGACCAAACCGCCGGCCAGGATCAGCCGTCGCGCCCGCACGGTTCCGGTCTCGTCGAGATCCACCTCGAAGCCCCCGTCGCCGGCTCCACTGCCGTCCCGGCGAGCCGCGACAGCGCTCTCGAACCGGATCTCGGCACCGTAACCGGCGGCTTCCTTGCGACCGGCCGCCAGTAATTCGAGCGGTGCGATCCCGTCGTTCCCGAGCACGTTGTGCGCACCCGCCGCGGGGGCGTTGCGGGGTGCACCGGCGTCGACGACGAGCACCGATCGGCGTGAGCGGGCAAGGGCGGTGGCTGCACTCAGTCCGGCCGCACCGCCTCCGATCACCACGACGTCGTACCTCTCCCCCGCGGCTCGGGACTGGAATGTGTTCATCGAGCTTCCTCCTTCGTGCTCCGTCGGGCCATCCACACGTTTCGCGCTCCACGGACGGCGAGATCGGATCGGTGCAGGACCGAGTCGGGTCCGTGTTCGGAAACAAGTCGATCGAGGACATCGAGATCGTCGGCGGACAAGCGCTTTTCGAGTCCTTCACGCGTGCGACTCAGTACCGCATGCGCATATTCCCGCGCGGTGTGGTCGACCGGAGCGATATCTATATCGATGCGCTGCACGCCGGCGACGTCGAATCCGGCGCGACGAAGATTGTCGCTCCAGTCGGGGTGCACGTCCCATCGTTGTGTGTCCGCAGCCTCCTGGCAGCGAATCTCCAGACCGGGCGCACCGATTCCGATGTCGTCGGGCAGAAATCTTACTGGCGAAGCCATTTCGGTGATCACCAGCATCCCGTCGGGGTTCAGGACGTCGAGCAGTTGCCGCAGCAGCGCGTCGGGGTCCTCGATGTGATGCAGCGACAAGGCGGCCCAGACGAAGTCCGCCGAGTCGATCGCCGGCCAACCCGAGTCGAGGTCCGCTTCGACCGTCCGCACCCGGGTGTCGAGCCCGTTGTGCCGGGCGGCGTTCCGAAGCCGGTCCAGCATGTCGGTGGATTGATCGACGGCAATGACCTCTGCCCGAGGGAACCGGCCGGCGAGAGCGAACGTGCCCGCGCCTGTCCCGGCGCCGATGTCGACGATGGTGTGCGGTTCCCGTCCGAGCTGTTCGGCGACCCGGTCGAGCAGCGCATCGAGGTAGGGACGATGAACTTTCGCGTCGAGGTCGAGCAGAGCGGCCATCGAATTGCCGTGGAAGTGGTCGTTGGGAGCGTGCTGGTGAGTGTGATCGTGCATGCCCTCACGCTAGAGCGCTTCATTCACTTTCGGCATACACTCTTGCCTATGGAGCAAGAATCAGCGGATTTGGACCAGCTCATTCGTCAACGCATACGAAGCCTGCGCCTCGCCCGGGGCTGGACTCTCGACGCGCTCGCGACTCGCTGCCACATCAGTCCCTCGAACCTGAGCCGCATCGAGACCGGGCGTCGCAGAATCGCGCTGGACCAGCTCGTTCCCATCGCGCGGGCGCTCGATACGACCATCGACGCCCTCGTCGAGTCCGGCGACGACCAGGACGTGGTGATCAGACCGCAACCCTGCAACACCCCGGGATACACCACCTGGCTGCTCTCCAGGGAGCGATCGCTGAACGGGGTCTCGATCGCGAAGATGCGCATCACCAACGAACACCCCGTGGGCGCGGCCGCGCTACCCGTTCATCCGGGACACGAGTGGTTCACCGTGCTCTCGGGCACCGCCCGGCTCCAGCTCGGCGAGCGCACCATCATCATCAACGAAGGCAACGCCGCCGAGTTCTCGACGATGACGCCGCACGCCATCAGCGCCCACGACGGTCCGGTGGAGATCCTTACGATCCTCGATCACAACGGAGAACGTGCGCATCTTCGGGGCGGCACTTCGTCGTGACTCGGGCACCGTCGGCGGTAGTGCCTGTTCGAAAGGTCAAGAGCCCTTCCCTACTCCCCGAACTGCAACACCCGACCGGTCGGCGCAATAGGCTTCCGCACGGCGAGCTCTCACGACTCGGCACCGACCCCAGGAGGTTCTCGTGAAACCCATGCGCGCTCTCGGCGCCTGCGTGATCGCAGTCGGCACGTCCGCCCTTGCGGCGGCAGGGATCGCCACTGCGGCGGTCACCGTCCCGTTCCAGATCAACCCCGCTCCGTTCGGGAACCCGAACGGTAGCTTCGACGTGCCACCATCCAACTGTGTGGCCGTGCTCGGGGAGCAGACGGGCAGCGTGACCATCTCGGGCGGAAAGCCGGGTGGGTGGGGATGCATCATCTACTCGGAGGTGAACTGGCTGAACCTGTCCACCGGAGCCACGGGCACCGCCCGGATGTCGGACGGCCTGAACGGGTTCCCGCCGGAAGCGACACTGAACACCGGAAGCGGGCAGGTCGTTCTCACCCTCCGGCCGACGACCGGCACGACCACTCCCGGTTTCGCCGGCTTCTACGTGCCCTAAGGCTAAGGGCCTGTCGGTCGCGACGAGCTTCAGCCGACGAGACTCGGAGCCGTCGACGCCACGACGGGCGTGCGGCGCGCACCGACTGCGAACAGCACGAGTCCGACGACGCTCCACAGTACGAGAGTCAGTGCTGCGGTAAGTCCTCCGGCTCCGTGGAAGTAGGCGGCCGAACGCACCAGGGCTCCGGCCGCTCCCGGTGGAAGGATCTGCCCGACCGTGCCGAGACCGCTCGGAAGCCACGCCGACGTGGTGGAGATCCCTGCCAGCGGGTTGCCGAGGAACATCATGGTCATCGCGCCGATGGTGAATCCCTTGGCACCGAACACGGACTGAAGGCCGGCGAGCGGAAGGGCGAGAGCTGCGATGCCCATCGCCATCGAGGCGGCTACCGGCCAGAAGGCAGCTTCGATGCTGCCGAAGGAAAAGGTCAGGATCGAGGCAACCACAATGCCGCCGAGCATGGCGAAGCCGATCAGGCCCGCCAGGTACCAGATCATGCTGCGCGGGAAGATCTTCCGGAAAGCGACGACAGGAACGATGCCGCCGAATACGAGCGGGAAGGCCAGTCCGCCGATGCCGATGCCCGTCGGGTCGGCCTCCGGCAGTGGGACGACGTCTTCGACGGTGACATCGCCACCCGTGGCCTGCCCGACAGCCTCAACGGCGTTGCTGATTGCCCCGGAGATGGTGGCCGAGCCGGCACCGGCCACCAATGCGTGCACATCGGAGCCGCCGAGAACGAACCCTCCGACGATGTCACGGTCGAAGATCGCGGTCCTCAGCTCGCTCTCCGATTCGAAACGTTGCGGCGCGTATGCTCCCGGCGCCGCCCCGTGCAAGGCCTGCTCGAATTCGGTGACGTCCGAAGGCAATCCGACGATGCCCACAGGTAGATCGTGAGGCCCGCCTTTCAATGCCGGCAAGATGAAGACCATCAGCAACAAAACCAGGATCACGCCGAGCCCGCCGCTCATGCCCAGCAGCAGAATCAGGGGATGTGGCTTTCGTCCGGCAGCGCCCTGGACGGACGACTCCACTTCGGTCGCCGACGTGTCGATATTGATATCTGCCATAGCGTCTTCCCCTACCCGGATCGAAACAACCGGATGAATTTCCTCCACTTGTATCGGATGATAATCCTCCGGTTAGGCTGGGGATGCAACGTGACCCGCCGCACCTGCCCGAGACGGAGAGACCTATGCGTTCCGATGCCGCGAAGCGCCGAGAGGCGCTCGTTCGGGAAGCACGCCGGTTGTTCGCGGCGCACGGGAGCGACGTCGCACTGGAGAGCATTGCCGACGCCGCCGGTGTGGGGATAGCCACGCTGTACCGCAACTTCGACTCGAGAGCCGCGTTGGCAGACGAGGTGGCTTCCGCCATCCTGAGCGACATGCAGCGCGCCGCCGCCGCGGCGCTGGAAACCATCGGCTCGACACCCGAAACCGCATGGCTGACTTACGTGCACCGACTGGTGGAATTGGATCTGGGCGCACTCTCCGCAGCGCTCGCAGACTTCGTAACGAGCGAGATGTCCGGCACCGTCAGGGAAGCGCAGGAAATCACACTCGACGGAGTCGAGAAGTTGCTCGCTGCAGCCAAGTCCTCCGGGTTGGTCCGTCCGGACCTCGGCGCGCTGGAGTTCGTCCTGGCGATCGGCATGATCACCCGGCCCCACCCCGAAGCCATACGCGCCGCGGCGCCGAACCTTGTCCCGCAACTCGTGTCGATCGTTCTGGCAGGAATGCGACCCTGACGTGGAAATACTTGCCTGGCGGCTCACCGAGACAAGGCATCTGCCAGGTCGGACGGGATCGGCATCGGCGTCGTCAATCCGGCAGCGACCCGGCCGGTATCGCCCTCGGGATAGCGACCGGTGAGCGAACCGGGCGCGGCGACGATAATTCGCACGACCTGGCCGAAGGCTTCTCCTCGATCTCGTTGCCGCAACGCCAGCATGAACATGGCCATGTGGTTGCAGGTGTGCAGCCACGGGTCGGGTTGCGAGGCAATGTGTGCCCGCTCGAGATGACCCCATCGCACTTGTGCCGTGGTGGCCGTCTTGGCGGCCGCCATCTCCTGGCGGTATACGGCACGCGCGCCATCGGTGATCCGAGACATCAGTCTTCCTTCCGGTCGTCGCAGCAGTGGCAGTCATGACCCTGCGAGGTGCCGGTAGCGGTGACCGGCGCCGGGCAGCAGGTGTCGCCCTTCCACGCGTTCATCCCTTCTTTCACCGCGATCACCGCGATGACGAGGGCGGCGATGGGATCGGCCCAGGACCAGCCGAAAAGGCTGTTCAACAGCAGTCCGACGAGCAGGACCGCGGACAGGTAGGTACACAGCAGCGTCTGTTTGGAATCGGCCACCGCAGACAACGAGCCGAGCTCCCGGCCGGCACGGCGTTGGGCCCAGGACAGGACGGGCATGACCGCCAAACTGACCGCTGCCAGCGTGATGCCGACAATGGAATGCTGGGCTTCGCCGATCCCGAAGAGCGAGCGGACTGCGTCGACGGAGACGTAGAGGGCAAGGCCGAAGAAGGAGAAGGCGATGATCCGGAGCGCGACCTTCTCCCGCGATTCGGGATCCTTGCCGGCAAACTGCCAGGCCACAGCCGCGGCGGAGGACACTTCGATGACCGAGTCCAGACCGAAGCCGATCAGGGCGGTCGACGAAACCCGGGCCCCTTCGGTGAGCGCGATGATCGCCTCGAGGATGTTGTAACCGATCGTCGCGGTCACGAACCACCGGATACGGCGAGCCAGCACCTGCCGGCGCTCCACGGTGAGCGACGTTCGGGCACGGGGTAGTCCGAGTTCGGAAGCCATCAGCAACATCCCTCGGCGGCCGCGTCCGGGCAGCACGACGGATCGACGGCCAGAACCAGGCCGATCAGATCGTCCAAGGCTCGCCCGATGCGTGGGTCGGCGAGTTCGTATCGGGTGCGTCGACCTTCCGGAGACGCGACGACGAGTCCGCAACCTCGCAGGCATGCCAGGTGGTTCGACAGGATTTGCCGTGACACCCCGATCTGTTCGGCCAGTTCGGAAGGGTAGCCGGGCCCTGTTCGCAGACTCAGCAGGATCTGTGTCCGTGTCGTGTCCGACAGGGCATTGCCGAAACGCGCCAGGGCATCGCGATGGATCAAGGTCTCCACACGGTTGACAATACATCGAGTTCTGTATTCACAAAATGCTGAACTATCGGGTTCTCGGACGTGGCCGCCTGCACCGTCGCTCGGCCGAGGCGAGGGTAGCGAGATGATGGCGCTCGTGCCGATGCCCTCCCCGCTGCCCTCGAGGACGGAGTGGGACCGACGCGGCTGCGCATCCCCGCGTCCGGGCCGTGGACGGTGATCGCCGAGTACGTCGCCGCGAGGTTCGACGCCGGCGAGATCGTGAGCATCGACGGCCCGGGTGCGATCTCACTCGCCCTGGGGAAAGTTCACAATTGCCAGGTTGAGTGGCAGCTCATTGCTCCGCGATTCCCCCTCCGGCAGCTTGCCCTGCAGGAAAGTGCCGCTCAGATAGTTGTCCGAATCAGCGATCTGTTGCGGCGCAACCTGACCCTCGTAGTCGAAGCCGTCGAATTCGTACGGCAACGAATCCGCCTCGAGCAGGCTCGGCCCGTCCATCAACTGAAAATGCAGGTGTGAAGCGTTGGCATTACCGGTGTTTCCGAGCTTGCCTAGCACCTGGCCCTTGGTCACCTTGTCACCGGCTTCGACCGTGACGGACCCGGAGATCATGTGGGCGTACATTGCGTACACACCGTCGCCCAGATCGAGCACCACATGATTTCCGTCGACATTCTCGACGGTCAATTTCGCGGCCAATGCCGGGTCGCTGGCAGGCAGGACACCCGGAGCATTCGCCTCCATACCATCGAGGATCGAGACCACCGTGGCATCGGCGACGGCGAGGATATCGGTCCCGTAGTCGACGTAGCTCTCATTGCTGGTCTTGTCACCGGTGTAGAACTCACCCTGGTCGTTGGTTCGCTTCCAGTCGATCGCAAAGCGCTGACTGTTGTTCAGTTTGCCGTTGACCGACATCACGGAACTGCGATGCGGGAAACCCGGTTCGCAGCAGCCGTTGAGCGCAATCCAGTTGTCACCACGCACCGGCGGCGAGATGACCGGCACGGTCTGCTCGGAGAAGGCAACCGGTGTCGTCAGGTAGTCGATCGGCCCCGGCGCACCGAACGCCGGTGAGGCAGCGCCCGTCCCGTACAGGTGATGCAACACGGCCTTCGGGGCCTGATCGGGCGAGTCCAGGGCGAAGTCGATGAACAGCACCCGACTCTCCTGCGGCGGGATGGCAGCGCTGTCGATGTAGCCCGCGGGCAGGTCGCGCAGTCGATTGCAGTCGCCGAAAACACACGTCGGATCAATCAGTGCCGAACCGGAGAAACTGGCAATGATTTTCGTCGGATCTGCACCGTCGACCACATCGATCTTGTCCAAGCTCGCCGGCACCTTGGTGGCGTTGGTGAGCTGCAAATCGTAGGCAACGTGATATTTGCCGTCCGTTCCACGGAAGGGCAGCGGCGAATTCCCGATCGTGTCGAGAGTAAGTGCGGTGAAGGCATCCGGCACAGTCACGCCGGCGACGGAACCGGCCGGTGGTGACGCGGTGTCGGTGGTACTCGAATCGGCGTCGGAGTCCGACGAACATCCCGCGCCGACAAGCGCGACCGTGGCTATGAGCGAGACGAAAAGAAGGGGCACGCGGCGGATTGTCACAGTGGAGCTCCGTTCTTCAATTTGAAAAGAACGTACCAGGCAGAACGGACCCTGCGGACGCATTGTGTGGTGCTCCTCGCCAACTCCGCCGCGGGGAACGACGGCCCGAAGCACCCGTATCGGCAGTGCTTTTCCCGGCTGAAAAAGGGCGAGCGGACATTGTCACGATGTCGTCGGCGCGGACGTGCGGGCACACACCGGGGACACATCGTCTGTGTTGCGGGCTCGGTGGTGGTGCAGGGACAGAACGCGTTCCGGATGGGGCTGCCGGTCCCCGCCGTCGGCGAGCCAGGCCTGCGTCGCCTGATGCGCCCGCCCGATGAGTTCGTCGGCGCGGCTGAAATCGATCGGCGACACCGACACCGGGCACAGAGGGGGAAGTACATGGAGGTCGACCCGGGTGGAGAAATCGGCGACCTCGAGCAGCAGTCGCTGATGGGTGAGCAAGGTCAGAGCCTGTACCGCCGTGGCCAGCGCGGTGGTGGGCGGATGCGGCAGCGCACAGGCGTAACCGGCCGGCAGCACCCACACATCGTCGGCGCCCAGGGCCACTGCCTGGGACAGGGCGGCATTGTCGGCGATCCCCCCGTCCACCAGATCCAGACCCCCACGCCGCACGGTGGGCAGGACGCCGGGGACCGCAGCGCTGGCCAGAACGGCGCTGACGGCGTCGCCGGTGGAGAGCAGGATTTCCTTTCCACTGAGCAGGTCGGTGGTCACCAGGTGTACGGGTATCGCCGCGTCTTCGAGGTTGCGGTAGGGCAGGTGCGATTCGATGAGACGGCGCAGGTTCCGATCGGAGCACAGCGACGAACGGACCCCGGTGATCGCCATGAGGTGGTGGAGGGGATCGAGGGCGAACACGTCCTGGCGGCGCAGTTTCCGCCAGGTTGCGGCCAGGTCGTCGAGCGCTTGGCGGCCGGTGCCCTGCCCGGCGACGTAGGCGGCGTTGAGCGCCCCGGCCGAAGTTCCGATCAGCAGGTCGGGACGGATGTTCCGCTCGGTGAGCGCATAGAGCATCCCGACCTCGACGGCACCGAGGTTGGCGCCGCCCCCGAGGACGAAAGCGGTGGTCATTGTCGGCTCCTGGCTATCGTGTCGATCGGCGTCCGCGCGCACCTCCGGCCGACACGAG
>NZ_JAUZMZ010000083.1:0-22246 GCF_036327435.1 Rhodococcus chondri
ATACCGACGGTCGAGGCGGCACCGCCGCCGGTGTTCTGGGCACCGATGACGACGAGAATCGCACCGGCGACGGCGGCGACCACACCCACGATCGTGCGGAGCTTCAACGATTCGATGGTGGCGGTCGATTCCTCACGCATCGCCGCGACGGGCGGTACGTGCGTCGCGCGGCGGGCGGGGGCGTAGGCGCTCACCACGGTGACGACGATGCCGACGAGCAGCGCCACGATCACGGTGCGGGGTGACAGTTGCAGCGCCCCCGACGGCAGTCCGAGGTCCGCGGCGTTCAGGGCCGCGCGGAGGCCGTAGGCGAGTGCGACGCCGGCCGCGATACCGATGATGCTGCCGAGGGCGCCGACGACGAGTGCCTCGAGCGTGACGGATCGGCCGACCTGCGTGCGGCTCGCGCCGATGGCTCGCAGCAGCGCCAGCTCCCGCAGACGCTGCGCGACGATCATCGAGAACGTGTTGTAGATGATGAATGTGCCGACCAGTAGCGCGATCGCTCCGAAGGCCAGCAGGAAGTAGTTGAGGAAGTTCAGCGCCTCCCCGACCTGCGACTTGGTCTCCTCGGTGACTTCCGCACCTGTCTGCACCTTCAGAGATGGCAGCGCCGCCGCGACCTCGTCGCGCAGTTCGTCCGGCGTGCGGGATCCGTCGCCGACGACGTCGAGATACTGCACGTGGCGCCCGTCGCTGAACAACTGGGTGGCCTGGGCCTCGGTGAACAGCGCACCGATGTAACCGCCGGTATCGGTGTCGAGTTCGTACAAGCCGGAAATGGTCACAGGAACCATGCCCTGCGCCATCGTCAGCACCTGCGTCTCGTCGCCCACCTCCAGGTTGCCGCGCTCGGCGGCACTGGAGTTCAGCGCGATCTGCCCGGGTTCGGTGGGCGGGGTACCCGCGAGGAATTCGAACGGCTCACCGACGGACTGCTCCGGAGGGAACCAGGCGTAGCCCTCGGCCGGTGCGCCCCCGGTCTGGATTGCGGCGCCCTCCGAGTCGAGGACGATCAGACCCCCGCCGATTCTCGGGGACGTGCGCTCCACGCCGGGCAGTGCGGCAACCCGGTCGGCGTCCTCGATCGGGACACCACGCGAGCCGAGTTGTTCGGTGCTGACCCGCACATCGACACCCTGGGCGACGTCGCCGAAGATGTCGTCGAACGTGCGCTGCAGGGTATCGGTGAAGACGAACGATCCGGTGATGAAAGCGGTGCCGAGCACCACCGACAACACGGTCAGGGCCAGCCGCACCTTGTGGGCGGCGAGGTTGCGCAGGGCAACCTTGCGGATGGGGTTTCCACTCATGCTCGCCGTACTCCTACTTCGCCGCACGAACAGCGGTCGCGGTGTCGAACTGCTTCATCCGGTCGAGCACCGTCTCGGCGGTGGGGTCGCGCATCTCGTCGACGATCTTCCCGTCGGCAAGGAACACCACCCGATCCGCGTAGCCGGCGGCGCGGGGATCGTGGGTGACGATCACGACGGTCTGGTCGAATTCGTCGACGGAGGCACGCAGGATCGACATCACCTCACCGGAGGACCGGGAGTCGAGGTTGCCGGTGGGTTCGTCGCCGAAGATGATTTCGGGCCGGCCGGCGAGCGCGCGGGCGCACGCGACACGTTGCTGCTGACCACCCGACAACTCGCCGGGACGATGATCGAGGCGGTCGCCGAGGCCGAGCCTGCCGACGACGGTGTCGAGCCATTCCTGGTCCACCTTGCGGCCGGCGATGTCGAGCGGCAGCGTGATGTTCTCGAGCGCGGTGAGCGTCGGAACGAGGTTGAATGCCTGGAAGACGAAGCCGATGCGGTCGCGCCGCAACTGGGTCATCTCCTTGTCGGACAGGCTGGTCAGATCGGTGTCGCCGATGAGCACGGAGCCGGAGGTCGCGCTGTCGAGACCGGCGAGGCAGTGCATCAAGGTGGATTTGCCCGATCCGGATGGGCCCATGATGGCAGTGAATTCACCGGCGGCGAACGTTGCGGTCACGCCGTCGAGGGCGTGGACAGCGGTTTCACCGGTGCCGTAGATTTTCGTCAGATCTTGGGAGCGTGCGGCCGGAATCGAGTGCGATGGCATGCCACACATCTTCCCGCGTCCGGTGAGCGGGCACCATCGGGGAGTCCCCTGATCTATCTCACTGCCCTGCGATCAGGGTTTTCTCACCCCCAGCGCGCCTGGCCGCCGTCGAGCGGCACCGTCGCACCGGTGAGGTAACGGGCGTCGTCGCTGACGATCCAGGCCACGGCCCGGCCGATGTCCTGTTCGGGGTCGCCGATGCGGCGCAGTGGGATGGATCTGACGAATTCGGCGGCTTCGTCGGGGTGGGTCTCGGTCCACCACTGCAGCCCCGGGGAGAGTGCGTGTGGTGCGACAGCGTTGACCCGGATGCCGTCGATGCCCCACTCCGCGGCCGCGGTCCTCGACAGCGACCGCAGTGCCTCCTTCACCGATGCGTATCCGCCGTAGCCGGACATGTCCCAGCGCACCGCGGCGGACGACACCATGTTGACGATCGATCCGCCGCCGCGTGCCTTCATGCTCGGGTACACGGCCTGCATCGCGTGGAGCGCTGCGATCGGTCCGCTGCGATACGCCTTTTCCATGAGTTCCGGGGTGAGGTCGAGCAGCGGACCGAGCGGGTTGAGGCTCGCGTTGTTGACCAGGATGTCGACGCCGCCGAGCAGCTCGACGGTTCGCTCCACGGTCTCGGTGATCTGGGCGGTGTCGGAGATGTCGCACACGATCGCCTCGGCCGTGCCTCCGAAACCGCGGATCTGCTCCACGGTCCGGGCGAGCTTTGCTTCCGTTCGTCCGGTGACTGCGATGGCGGCCCCTGCGCGGGCGAGCGCGAACGCCACCCCCTGGCCGACGCCTTGACCCGCCCCGGTGATCAGTGCGACCTTGCCGTCCAGCTTGTCCATGTTCTTCCCCTGTGATCTGTTGCCGAGATGCCACCAATCAAGCAGACGCTACGTCGGACCCCTCCGATGCACTCCCGGTGATCGGGACGGTCGCTAGGCTGAGTTCATGCGGATAGGGGCACACGTCCGGCAGGACGATGATCCGATCGGTCAGGGCGAGCGACTGGGCGCCGATCTGGTGCAGCTGTTCCTTTCGGACCCGCAGAAGTGGGTGACACCGGGAGAGCATCCCCGCACCGAACAGATCCTCGCCTCCGAAATCGACGTGGTGGTGCACTCGCCCTACGTCATCAACGTGGCGAGCCTGAACAACCGGCTGCGGATGCCGTCGCGCAAGGCCGTCGCCGAGCACGCCCACGCTGCAGGCGAAATCGGTGCGTTCGGCCTCGTGGTGCACGGCGGGCACGTCCGTGACGGCGAGAACGTGGCGGTCGGAATCGAGAACTGGCGCAAGCTGTTCGAACGACAACAGGACAAGGGTGGGTTCGCGGTGCCGATTCTGGTCGAGAACACCGCGGGCGGCGACTTCGCGATGGCCCGGTATATCGACACGATCGGGCGGCTGTGGGACGCCATCGGCGATTACGGCCCGGGGTTCTGCCTCGACACCTGTCATGCGTGGGCCGCGGGCGAGGACCTCGTCGACGTGGTCGAGCGGGTACACGCGGTGACCGGTCGCATCGATCTCGTGCACCTGAACAATTCGCGCGACGAGTTCGATTCTGCCCGTGACCGGCACGCGAACCTCGCCGACGGTGCGATCGATCCGCAGCTACTCGTCGAGATCGCGAAAAAGGCCGACGCTCCGATCGTTCTCGAAACACCAGGCGAGGGAATCGCCGACGACATCGCCTACCTGCGAGAACACACCGGCTGATCGAGTCGAGCCGCACCCGACGCCGCAATCACGGCGCCTGGTGAGGGACGCTGTCGTCGACTTCGGGTAGCTCTCCGGTGAGGTAGTGCTGCAGGGTCGGCGCGATCATGTCGACGAATTGTTTCGACGGCAGCGAGGCCAACGGCTCGAGCGCGAGGATGTACCGCACGAGCATCACCCCGGCCATCTGGGTAGCGACGAGTTCGCCACGCAACCGTCCGGTGCCCGCGGGCCGATCGATCTTCTTCAGCAGTGGTTCCAGCGCGACGTCGAGCAGGAACGTGCGGATCAGTCCGGTGTCGTCACCCGAGATCTGTGCGCGGAACATCGCGACGACACGGTCGCGGTGCGGTGAGTCCCACACGCCGAGCAGCGCGGTCGCGAGAGCGTGGCCGAGCTCGTCGAGTGGAGCCGCGTACACCGGTGCGAGTACCTCGCGGGGATCGACGGGCAACGCGATCGATTCGGTGAACAGATCCAACTTGGTGCCGAAGTAGTGGTGTACGAGCGCGGGGTCGACGGCGGCGCGGCCGGCGATCCCTCGGATCGTGGTCTTGTCGAATCCGTTGGTCGCGAACATTTCCCGGGCCACCGAGAGGATCTCGTCTCGGGCACCGGAGTTCCCCGGCCGCCGGCCGGACCGGTGGGTGTCCGCACTGCGGGTCACGGCGTGCGGCGGCGCAGCGTCGCAGCACCGATCGTCAGGGCCGCTGCGACGAACGCAACGACGACAACCAGATCCCACACCATGATGGCGGTGGTACCAGGATGATTCGCGACCTGCTGCAGTGCCTCCACCGCGTAACTGAGGGGAAGCACGTTGCTGATCCAGCGCAACCAGTCGGGCAGATCCTCGCGTGCCACCAACAGTCCGCAGAGCAGAAACTGCGGGATGACAATGATCGGCATGAATTGCACTGCCTGAAACTCGGTGCGGGCGAACGCACTACACAACAGTCCCAGCGATACACCGAGCACCGCGACGAGCACAGCGATGATCAGCACCCACGCCACCGAGCCGGCACTCGTGACACCCAGCAGCCAGAACGCGACCGCGCACGCCAGCGCGGCCTGCACAACGGCCGACAGAGAGAAGGCGCTGCCGTATCCGGCGAGCAGGTCGAGCTTCGTCATCGGTGTGGCGAGGATCCGTTCGAGGGTGCCCGACGTGCGTTCGCGCTGCATCGCGATCGATGTCACCAGGAACATCACGACGAACGGCAGGATTCCGAGCATCGTGATTGCGATGCGCTCGAACAGCGACCGACCGTCCGGGCCGACGGGTGTGTTCTGGTACATGAAGTAGAGCAGGACCAGCAGCAGACTGGGCACCACCGCGATCATCACCACCGTGCGATGGTCGGCCCGCAGCTGACGCAGGATTCGGGTGGTGGTCGCGGCATAGACGACGGCACTCATGGTCAGGCTCCCGTCCGGGTTCGGATCAGTCGGAGAAATGCGTTCTCGAGGCTCGGCTCGCCGGTCTGCTCGCGCAATTCGTCCGGGGTGAGCTGCGCAATCAAGCTCCCCTCGCGTAGCAGCAGGAGTTCGTCGCAATGGTCGGCCTCGTCCATGACATGGCTGGACACGAGCAGGGTGGTGCCGCCCTCCGCCAGCGCGCGGAACCGATCCCACAGTTCGGCGCGCAGCAGAGGATCGAGACCGACGGTCGGCTCGTCGAGCACCAGCAGTTCGGGATCGCCCACGAGGGCGCACGCGAGAGAGGCACGACTCAGCTGCCCACCCGACAGGGAACCCGCCGGGGTGCGGGCGTGGCTCGCGAGACCGACGGCCGTCACGGTCTCGTCGACGGCGGACTTCGGCCGGTGATAGAGCGCCGCGAAGTAGGAGACATTGTCGGTCACGGTCAGGTCCGGGTAGATGCTCGGCGCCTGGGTGACGTATCCGACGCGTCGTCGCAGGCTCGCCGAACCGGCAGGAAGGCCCAGCACCGTGACGGTGCCGGATTCGACGATCTGGGTACCGACAATCGAGCGCATCAGGGTCGATTTCCCGCACCCCGACGGTCCGAGCAGGCCGGTGATGGAACCGCGGGGTACGCGCACGCTCACGTTTTCCAGCGCTCGGTGCACGCCGCGCCGGACATGCAGGTCGCGGACGTCCACGGCCGTGGCCGAGGTCGTAGGAGGTTGGTTCGTGTCATTCATGTCCACTCAATTCATCGAGTGTTGAAATCATCGCCCGTTGAATTCTGCGACTCGATGTCGAAATGGTCAAGACCCCGCGTCGCCTCCCGGATAGCGCATCGCGCACCCGTACCATGAGCCCCATGCTTCGCACCCGCATCGCCATCACCGTCACTGCCGCCGGGCTGATCCTCGCGGGCTGCTCGACCGAGGGGGATCCCACACCCCAGGCCGCCGTCGCGATCAGCACGCCGTCGGGCGACGCACGCTCCGACGCCGCTTCCGCCACATTTCCCACCGACACCGCGGACAAGGTCTCTCCCGCCGGCGACGACGCGAAACTGACCGTCACCGAGATCCGCACCGGACGGCACGACGGCTTCGACCGAGTCGTCTACGAACTGGGCGGCACCGGGACACCGGGATGGCGCGTCGGCTACGTCGACAACCCCACCCAGGACGGCAGCGGCAACCCCGTGACCGTCGCGGGAGGCGCGACCATCCAGGTGCTCATCGACGGCTCGGCCTACCCCTTCGACAGCGGTGTCGAACCGTACGACGGCCCGGACCCGGTGCTCGCCGATCCCGGAGGCTCGGTGGTCGAGGTCAGCGGGTCCGGAGTCTTCGAGGGCGTCACCCAGTCGTTCATCGGTGTCGCCGAACCGGGCACTGCGTTCTCCGTCTTCTCGCTCACCGGACCGACACGCCTGGTCGTGGACGTCGCCGACTGAAGCGACGTCGCACACCGGAGAAAGGGTCCCACGGCAAAACCGGTTGGCCGACCGTCCTCCACGAGTCCTACGCTTGACCTCGAGCGCGCTCGAGGTTCTACCTTCGGGGTGACACAAGGGAGGGCTCACCTATGAGCATGGAAGTCACCGCGTGGAACGCGATGTACAACGCGATGCACGCAGAGAGCGACCGGCGGCCGTTTTCTCGTGCCGCCGTTCGCCGTATCGCCGATTTCGCGCGTCCACATCGCCGCAACATCGCGTTCTACCTGACACTCAGCGTGCTCATCGCAGCGCTTGGCGTCGCCACGCCGGTGCTCGCCGGACGCGTTGTCGACGCGATCGTCGAGAACGCCGCGCTGTCGGTGGTGGTATGGCTGGCCGTCATCATCGCGGGGATCGCCCTACTCGAAGCGGGACTCGGTATCGCCAACCGATGGCTGTCCGCCAGTATCGGTGAAGACCTGATCCTGGACCTGCGCACGACCGTGTTCGATCATGTGCAGCGCATGCCGATCGCCTTCTTCACCCGCACCCGTACCGGGGCACTCGTCTCCCGCCTCAACAACGACGTCATCGGCGCGCAGCGCGCATTCAGCGACACCCTGTCCGGGGTGGCCGGCAACGTGGTCACACTCGTGATCACCCTCGTGGTGATGCTGGGCATCTCGTGGCAGATCACGTTGCTCGCACTGCTGCTGCTCCCCATCTTCGTTCTTCCCGCCCGCCACATGGGCGCCCGCCTCGCTCAGTTGAGCCGTGAAGCCGCGAACCACAATTCGCTCATGAACACGCAGATGACCGAGCGTTTCTCGGCACCCGGTGCGACGCTGGTCAAGTTGTTCGGCCGGCCCGCCCGCGAATCCGCCGAGTTCGCGACCCGCGCCCGCCGGGTCCGCAACATCGGGGTACGCACCGCAATGCTGCAGACCGTGTTCGTCACCGCGCTCACCCTCGTATCGGCGCTGGCGCTGGCGCTCGTCTACGGACTCGGCGGTTTCTACGCCCTGCGCGGGGAACTCGACCCCGGGTCGGTGGTGGCCATGGCGATGCTGCTCACCCGCCTGTATTCGCCGCTGACTGCGTTGGCCAGCGCCCGGATGGATGTCATGAGCGCCATGGTCAGCTTCGAGCGAGTCTTCGAAGTCCTCGATCTCACCCCGCTGATCCGCCAGTCGCCCGACGCCGAACCGGTATCAGATGGTCCGGTCTCGGTCGAACTGCGCGACGTCCACTTCGCGTACCCCTCGGCGGACAAGGTCTCGCTCGCGTCGCTCGAGGAGGTCGCGGTGCTCGACTCACGGGGCGGCGAAACCGTCCTGCACGACGTGTCGTTCCACGTCGAGCCCGGGCAGATGGTTGCGCTCGTCGGTTCGTCGGGGGCAGGCAAATCGACCATCGCGCAGCTCATTCCCCGGCTGTACGACGTGGATTCGGGTGCGGTGCTGCTCGGTGGTGTCGATGTGCGCGATCTGACGACCGACTCGATCCGGTCCACCGTCGGTCTGGTGACCCAGGACGGGCACCTGTTCCACGACAGCGTGCGCGGCAACCTGCTGCTCGCCCGGCCGGAGGCGACCGAGGAAGAGCTGTGGGACGCCCTGCGCCGCGCACGATTGGACGAGTTGATCGCTTCACTGCCGAACGGCCTGGACACTGTCGTCGGTGAGCGCGGGTACCGGCTGTCCGGCGGTGAGCGGCAGCGGCTGACCATTGCGCGACTGTTGCTTGCGCAGCCGCGCGTGGTGATTCTCGACGAGGCCACCGCGCACCTGGATTCGACGTCGGAGGCGGCCGTTCAGGAGGCTCTCACCGAGGCGCTGGCCGGACGCACGTCGGTGGTCATCGCGCACCGGCTGTCGACGATCCGCGCCGCCGATCAGATTCTCGTCGTGGAGGGCGGTCGAATCGTGGAGCGCGGCACCCACGTCGAACTGCTCGCGGCCGGAGGCCGATACGAGGAGCTGTATCGAACCCAATTCACCACCGATTCAGGTCGAAAGTCGTCCGCAATGGTTCCGATACTCGGATCATGACTTCGACCGCGAACGAAACCGAGCTGATCCTCCGCCTCCTGGACAACCAGTACGACGCATTGCGAAACGTCTTCTCCGGCTTGACCGAAGAGCAATCACGCAGCGTCCCGAGCGCATCGTCGATGAGCTTGGCGTCGCTGCTGAATCACTTGATCAGCGGGCACATCGCCGCCGACGGACGGATCACGGGCACGTCGGACGGCGATTCCGATCCCGTCGCGACATGGACGGCCGGCTGGTCGGTCGATGCCGACGAGACGATCGACGGCCGGCTCACGCGGCTCGACGCCACGGCGGCGCATTTCGCGGCGACGCTGCGCGCCGAGCCGGATCTGGGCCGAATCGTCGAGATTCCGGACGACGTAGTGCAGTGGATCGACCAGGGAGTGCCGTTCACCGTCCGGTTTCTGGCCCTCCATCAGATCGAGGAGTGGGCCCGGCATGCGGGGCACGCCGACGTCATCCGGGAATCGATCGACGGCGCGACCGCCGGCACGCTCGACGGTTCGGCATGGTGAAGCTGCCGTGGTGAATCCGGGGTGGTGAGTCCCCGGGTGGTGAGCAACTTCGAGAGTGCGCTCCACCACCCGGGGACCTCGACCACCGGAATTGTTACGCGTCAGTCGCGCCCGCGGAACCCTCCGCTGCCACCCTGCCCGCGGTCGCTGCGATGTCCACCGCGTTCGCCACGGTCCTTCTTCGGGCCGCCGAAGTCGCGACGGTCACCGCCGCCGCGACGGTCACCCCGATCACCCCGGTCGTCACGGCCACGGTAGGAGCCGGGACGTCCGCCCGGCGTTCCGGAGTCGGGCTGCAACTGGATCAGCACACCCGAGATCCGCGTCGCACGCAGCGCGTCGAGCGTCTGCGGCGACAGGTCCTTGGGCAGTTCGACCAGGCTGTGGTCGGCACGGATGCTGATGTGCCCGAAGTCGCCGCGACGCAGGCCACCCTCGTTGGCGATGGCACCGACGATCGCACCGGGCTGCACGCGGTGACGCTTGCCGACGGCGATGCGGTACATGGCCATTTCCTGGCCCTCGCGGCCGACGCGGGATGCCCCGTCGTCTTCGAAGCGGCGCGGCGGACGAGGCTCGCGCTCGCGGCGCTGGTGGACGACCGGCTCGGGTTCGGCTTCCATGAGGAACGACTCGCCGTCGCGGGACAGAACTGCCAGGGCGGCGGCGATGTCGGCCAGCGGCACGTCGTGCTCGCGCTCGTAATCCTCGACGAACGTGCGGAACATCTGCAGGTTGTCCGACGTGAGTGCCTCGGTGATCGAGTCGTTGAACTTTGCGACACGCTGCGCGTTGACGTCCTCGACGCTGGGCAGCTGAATCTCGGTGACCGGCTGGCGGGTCGCCCGCTCGATCGCCTTGAGCAGGTGCCGCTCGCGCGGTGCCACGAACAGCAGCGCGTCGCCGCTGCGTCCCGCGCGGCCGGTACGGCCGATGCGGTGCACATACGACTCGGTGTCGTGGGGAATGTCGTAGTTGACGACGTGGCTGATGCGTTCGACGTCGAGACCGCGGGCCGCAACGTCGGTGGCGACCAGGATGTCCAGGGCACCGCTCTTGAGCTGACCGATGGTCCGCTCACGCTGTGCCTGCACGATGTCGCCGTTGATGGCCGCTGCAGAGAAGCCTCGGGCACGGAGCCGCTCGGCAAGATCCTCGGTGGCCTGCTTGGTCCGAACGAAGATGATCATTGCCTCGAACGACTCGACCTCGAGAATCCGGGTCAGAGCGTCGAGCTTGCGCTGGTGCGACACGAGCACCCAGCGCTGGGTGGTGTTGGAGGAGGTCGTGGTCTTCGACTTGACCGTGATCTCCTGCGGGTTGTTCAGGTACTGCTTCGACAACCGGCGGATCGCGCCGGGCATCGTCGCCGAGAACAACGCGACCTGCTTGGTGTCGGGGGTATCGGCGAGGATGCGCTCGACGTCCTCCTGGAAACCCATTGTGAGCATCTCGTCGGCCTCGTCGAGGACGAGGAACTCGAGCTCGGAGATGTCGAGCGTGCCCTTGGAGAGGTGATCGATCACACGTCCGGGAGTACCGACGATGACCTGCGCACCGCGACGGAGTCCGGAGAGCTGCACTCCGTATGCCTGACCGCCGTAGATGGGCAGCACGTGCAGCCCGGGGATGTGCGCGGAGTACTTACCGAAAGCCTCTGCGACCTGCAGGGCGAGCTCGCGGGTGGGGGCCAGGATCAGCGCCTGGGGCCGCTTCTTGGTGGTGTCGATCCGGGACAGAATCGGCACCGCGAAAGCGGCGGTCTTGCCGGTGCCGGTCTGAGCGAGACCGACAACGTCCCGTCCCTCCAGCAGTGGTGGAATGGTCGCGGCCTGGATCGGCGACGGGGACTCGTAGCCCACATCCGAAAGAGCCTGGAGCACACGGTCATCGATGTCGAGATCGGCAAACGTGAGAGTCGCGGTCTCCTGGACGGGGGCGTCTTGATTTTCACTCATTTGACCAGCAGTTTATCGGATGGGAGACCGTCCTCGCTCCACACCTGCGCGTGAGTGTGCCAGAACACGCTGTTGCAGGCACGTTCGGACCCCTCTGGCTCATACTGGAGAGGTGCGGTACTCGTCCCGTGAAGACGCCGGGCGCAGACTGGCCCGCTCGACGGCCCACCTGCGCGACACCGATCCGGTGATCCTCGCTCTGCCGCGCGGGGGCCTCCCCGTCGCGCGGGAACTCGCACGCGCGCTCGACGCGCCACTCGACGTCCTCGTGGTCCGCAAACTGGGAGTGCCCTGGCATCCCGAACTCGCGATGGGGGCGATCGCGGAAGGCGGCTTCCGTGTCCTCAACAACGACGTCATCCGAATGGGCAGGATTGCCGCCGACTCCATCCACCGGATCGAAGCGAAGGAACGCACCGAACTCGAGAGGCGGGCAGCGCTGCTGCGCCGCGGTCGCGAACGCATCGACCTGACCGGACGCACCGCGGTGATCGTCGACGACGGGATGGCGACCGGCGCGACCGCGGCGGTGGCGTGCCTCGCCGCACGCGCCGAGGGTGCCGCCAGGGTCGTGCTGGCCGTGCCGGTCGCTTCCCCCGATGCGATTCGCCGGGTCGGCGGTGCGGCGGACGAGGTCGTGTGCCCGTGGTCGCCGGCCGATTCGGACAGCGTGGGCGCGGCATACGCGGACTTCCACCAGCTTTCCGACGATGAGGCTGCCGACCTCATGCGGAACGGCTCGCTGTCGTGACCCCTGGTCAGATACCGGCCGTCACGGTAACCTTCCTTACTCACGGGTAGCGTTGGTAATGCGAATCACGCACACTGACCCCGGGAACTTCGCAAAACGGGCGGCCCGGTGCTTACAGACGCGCACCGGCTGTGATGCAATGCACACCGTCCGACAAAAAAGATGGAGGGGTCACAGTGAGTGAGATTGCCGTACCACAGTCGTTCTCGATCGGGGAGGACGTCTCGATGGCCGATTCGGTGTTCCGGCACGAGAAGGAATCACCGGATTTCGTGCCGTTCGAGCGACTGGTCGACGGACGGTGGGTTCCGGTCACCGCTCGCGAGTTCGCAGCCGAGGTGCGCGCCGTAGCGAAGGGCCTGATCGCCTCGGGCATCGAACTGGGCGACCGCGTCGCGATCCTTTCGAGCACGCGCTACGAGTGGGTCCTCCTCGACTATGCGATCTGGACCGCCGGTGGCGCCACCGTCGCGATCTACGAGACGTCGTCGGCCGACCAGGCCAAGTGGATCCTCGAGGACTCCGGCACCTCGATGATCATCGTCGAGAACTCCGACCACGTCGAGAGCATGCGTGACGTCGTCGAGGCCGCGCCCACGGTGCGGGAGATGCTCACGATCGAGCCGGCCGCCGGAGTCAAGAACGCAGTCGAGGAGCTCGTCGCGCGCGGTGCCGCCCTCACCGACGAGCAGGTCGACGAACGTCGTAAGCAGGTCACCGCCGAGTCCGCAGCAACCCTCATCTACACCTCCGGCACCACCGGGCGTCCCAAGGGCGTGCAGCTCAAGCACCGGCACTTCGCGTCGGAGTCCGCGGGCGCGGGGCTGGCACTGCCCGACTCGATGGAAGAGGGCCAGCGCACCCTCCTGTTCATTCCGATGGCCCACGTGTTCGCTCGCCTGATCTCGTTCGCGGCGTTCGACAACAAGGTGACCGTGGGGCACACCTCCGACCTGACGACCCTGCTCGATCAGTTCGCCGCGTTCAAGCCGAACTTCATCCTCTCGGTGCCGCGCGTCTTCGAGAAGGTGTACAACTCGGCGAAGCAGAAGGCGTACGACGGCGGCAAGGGCAAGATCTTCGACAAGGCGGCCGACACCGCCATCGAGTACAGCAAGGCACTCGAGAGCGGCGGTCCGGGTCTCGTCCTGAAGATCAAGCACGCCGTGTTCGACAAGCTGGTCTACGGCAAGCTCAAGGCCGCTCTCGGCGGCAATGTGAACAAGGCCGTGTCCGGCGGCGCCGCACTCGGTGCGCGCCTCGGCCACTTCTTCCGAGGTATCGGCGTCACCATCTACGAGGGCTACGGCCTCACGGAGACCACCGGTGGCATCGTCATGAACACCCCCGCATCCCAGAAGATCGGCACGGTCGGCAAGCCGTTCAACGGGTGCGCCGCGAAGGTCGCCGCGGACGGTGAGCTGCTGCTCAAGGGGCCGATGGTGTTCGACGGGTACTGGCAGAACGACGAAGCCACCGCGGACGCGATCCGCGACGGCTGGTTCCATACCGGCGACATCGCCACCATCGACGAAGACGGCTTCCTCTCGATCACCGGCCGCAAGAAAGAGCTCATCGTCACCGCGGGCGGAAAGAACGTCGCCCCGGCGATCCTCGAGGATTCCCTGCGCTCCCACCCGCTGATCAGCCAGGTCATCGTCGTCGGTGATTCCAAGCCGTTCATCGGCGCGCTGATCACCTTGGATCCGGAAGCACTGCCCGGCTGGCTCGAGCGTCACAACCTGCCGGTCGGCACGACCGTCGCGGAACTGACCAAGAACCCCGACCTCATCGCCGAGATCGATACCGCGGTCGCCGAGACCAACAAGAAGGTGTCGAAGGCCGAGGCGATCAAGAAGTACCGGATCCTCGACACCGACTTCAGCATCGAGTCCGGCGAGCTCACCCCGACGTTGAAGCTCAAGCGGAACATCATCCACGAGAAGCACGGTGCGGAGATCGCCGCGATCTACAACTGATCGACAGTCTCTGCCCCATACGGCCGAGCGAATGCACCCTCCGATCGACCAGATCGATCGGGGGGTGCATTCGTTCATTCGTGTCGGGACCCGGCTACCCGGTGGACGAAATCCGCGACGTCGTGAGTGACTGCGCGGTGCCCCGGTTCGTGGAGCAGATCGTGCCCCGCATCGGGGTATTCGAGTATCCGCAGCCCCCGCACGGTGGCCGCCCAGGCCCGGACGGGATCGATCGGGGCGAGCCGGTCGTCGGCACCGTGCACCACGAGGACGGGCAGCCCGGAACGATCGAGCACGTCGGCGGTCGCCGGGATCGTTGCCGTGCGGGGAGTGCCGCACAGCACGGCACCGGTGAACCGGTCGGCGGCGCTGCGCAGCAACGTCAGTGCAGAGGCCGCGCCGAGCGAGTGGCCCATCAGCACCAGCGGCAGCCCTTCCTCTTCGGCGAGCTCGACGAGAGTCGAGAGGTCCCGGGCATGGTCGGCCACATCGCCGGCCCGGCCCGGGATGCCCTCCGACAGGCCGTGCCCGGCGAGGTCGAGACCCCACATCGCGATCCCGTCGGATGCCAGCCCCGCAGCGAACCGGTGATAGTGCCCGGTGTGCTGTCCCATGCCGTGCGCGAAGACCACGGCGGCGTGCGCACCGCGGAGATTCCAGTGTCGGTAGTGCACCTGGCCGGTGGCACCGGGAAAGAACGGCATCGGACCATTGTGCTGTATGCACTGGAAAGCAATGTCTGCCGGGAAGCGGATATTTCCAGAAGCACTGCCCTACCGGAAGCACTGCCCTACCGGAAGCACTGTCCTACCGGAAGCACTGCCCTACTGGAAGCACTGCCCTTCTCCGCGGTAGGTGGGTACGGCGGTGCGGGTGCCGTCCTCGTCGACGAGATACAGGCGGGTGAAGCGCTCGCACAGTTCCCCGGCCTTCGCGTGCCGGAACCACACGCGCCCCCCGAGAGGGATGTCGCCGGCAGCACGACCGGTGACGGGAGTCTGCACCTCACCGGCCCCCTCGTTGCGCAGCAGCCGTAGCCCTGCGGGACGTACCGGCCGCGGGACCCGCGACGACCCCGCCGGCCCCGAGGCGATGTACCCGCCGCCGAACACGGTGGTGATGGAGGGGCTGGGTTTGCGTACCGCCGGAAGCACGAAGAACAACGCCGGGTGCGGAGTGAAGGCACGGTAGTTGTCGAACAGGGTCGGCACGTACAGGCCGGACCCGGCGGTCACCTCGGTGACGACGGGATCGGCGGAACTGACCTCGAGCGAGCCGGTGCCACCGCTGTTGACGATTTCCAGATCGCCGACGACCGCGCGCACCGCCTCGACTACCGCTCCGCGGCGGGTGACGAGTTCGGCGGCCGAGGCCCGCTTGACCCAGCGCACCGGCAGCGACGAGTCGGGCAGCCCCGCGATCTGCGCTTCGTAGACCATGACGCCGACGACGGCGAACCCCGCCGCGCCGGCGGAGCGGGCGAGTTCGGCGACACCGTCGGGAGTGCGCAGGGGCGAGCGCCGGACACCGAGATGTATCGGGCCGAGGCGCAGCGAGGCGTCGACGTCGAGGCAGATCCGTGGTCGCACCGTCGCCGTGCCGACGGCATCCCGGATCAGTTCGAGATGGGCGCTCGAATCCACCATCAGCGTGACGGCGCTCAGCGCCTCGGGTCGATCGGCGAGCGCGGCCAGCGCACCCCGGTCGGTCGTCGGATATCCGATGAGCACATCCCGGGCACCCCGCTCGACGAGCCACAGCGCCTCGCGTAGCGAATAGGCCATGATGCCCCGGAATCCGGAGTGTGCGGTCAGGTCGGCGCCGAGTACCTCTTCGAGCACCGCGCGGCATCGCACCGATTTGCTGGCAACCCGCACGGGCGTACCCGCGGCGCGTCGGCGCAGATCGTCGGCGTTGCGACGCAGCGTCGGCAGATCTGCTGCGGCGAACGGCGGATCCAGATCGGCAGTGGCGGCGTCGAGTCGATCGAGGACGGCAGCGGTCACGGAGCATCCAATCGTCGAGACGGACGGGTCTGGGTATTCGGTGTCGGAGCCCCGATGTCAGGAGCGTTCGGCGGCCCGCGCCGAAATTATCCCCGCGATATCGTCGAGTTCGCCGACGATGGCTTCGCTGTCGCGGTCGACGAGCCAGCGCAGCACCAGCCCGTCGAGCAGCGCAAGGGATATCCGGGCGAGACATTCGACGGGTTCGGTCCAGATCGTGCCGCTGCGTTCGGCGCATCTTTCCAAGAAGCTGCGAGCCTGCTCGTCCATCATGCGGTATTGCCGGAGCGCGATATCGTCGCCGAGCGTCGTTCCCGCGGCCCGGTGCCGCAGCGAGTAGGCGGTGATTTCGTAGGTGAGAACCTGCCGGCCGGCGGTCGATTCGATGGCCGGCCACATCGCGCTCAGGCCGGCATGCAGAAGCTGACGCAGGCCCCGCACACCTTGCGGGTCGGGCCCGTCGTGGGGAACGTCGAAGGCGGCATGCATGGCCTCGCTGAGCTGGTTGATCACCGTCTCGGCCATCGCGACGACGAGCGCTTCCTTGCTGTCGAAACAGTAGTGCACGACGCCGAGGGAGACGCCGGCATTCTCCGCGACCGCACGGACGGTGACCGAGCCGACGCCGCCGCGTTCGGCGAGCTCGAGGGCGGATTCGACGAGTTGCGCTCTGCGCTCGTCGGCAGGTAACCGGTTCAGCATTCCCCGATCGTAGGGCAGAGCCCGGTCCGAGAGTCGCTATTGACCTGGACGGTTGTCCAGTAAATGATGGGTGGCATGGCAACCTGGCACAACTGGGCGCGCACCGAAGCGGCGACACCGTACCGCTTCGAAACTCCCGGCACCGTGGACGAGCTGGTTTCCGTCGTCGGCCGCAGCGCCGATGACGGCTCGCGCCTCAAGGCGGTCGGTGCCGGACACTCCTTCACCGGTGTCGCAGTCACAGATGGCACCCTGGTTTCCCTCGACCGGATCAGCGGTATCGAATCCGTCGAAGCGACCGCGACCGGCGCCGACGTCACCGTGCGTGCCGGCACCCGCTTACGCGAGCTGAACGCACTGCTGTGGGAACGGGGGCTGGCGCTCGCCAACCTCGGCGACATCGACGCGCAGTCCATCGCGGGCGCGATCTCCACCGGAACCCACGGCACCGGAGCACAATTCGGCGGGCTGGCCGCACAGGTCCGAGGAGCGACACTCGTCCTCGCGGACGGATCGGTCGTGCAGTGCTCCCCCACCCGGGACCCCGCGCTGTTCGAGGCCGCCCGGCTGGGACTCGGGGCGGTGGGCATCCTCGTGACCGTCACTCTCGCCTGTGTACCCGCGTTCCGCCTGCATGCCGAGGAAGCACCGGCATCCCTGCGGGACACCCTCGACCGACTCGACGACGAACGGCTCGGCATCGACCATTTCGAGTTCTACTGGTTTCCCCACACCGAACGGGTGCTCACCAAGCGCAACACCCGGTTGCCCGGAGCGGCGCCCACCGAACCGGTCGGGCGGATAAGAGGTTTCGTCGACGACGAGGTGCTCTCCAACGGCGTGTTCGGGGCTTTCCAGCAACTCGGGACACGTGTTCCCGCCCTGATTCCCGGTCTCAATTCGGTCTCCGCGCGGGCGCTCGCACCGCGCAGGTTCACCGATCGCAGCTACCGGGTGTTCGCGTCGGCCCGTCGCGTGCGGTTCAGGGAGATGGAGTACGCGGTGCCGACCGAAGCGTTGCCGACGGTCCTGGCCGAAATCGATACCTGGATCCGCCGCAGCGACACCCGGATCGGGTTTCCGGTCGAAGTGCGGTTCGCGTCCGCCGACGACGTGTGGCTGTCCACCGCTTACGGCCGCGACACCGCCTATGTGGCTGTGCACCAATATCATCGGCGCGAGCATGATGCTTATTTCGCCGCGACCGAGGCCATCGCGTGCGCGGTGGGCGGCCGCCCGCACTGGGGCAAACTGCACGACCGCACCGCCGACGATCTGAGGCCGGCCTACCCCCGTTTCGACGACTTCCTCGCCGTGCGCGACCGGGTGGATCCGCAACGCGTCTTCGGCAATGCGTATCTACAGCGGGTGCTCGGCGAGGACTCCTAGTCGAACGCCGCGCGAATCGAGTTGCGCGCCAGCGTTGTCCGTTCCTCGTCGGTCAATCCGAGATGGGTCTGCAACGCAGCGAACGCATCGTCGACGTAACCACCGAAGTACGCCGGGTCGTCGGAGTTGACGCTCACAGACAGACCGGCGTCGAGCATGCGGCGCAACGGATGATCGGCGAGCGAATCCACAACCCGTAACCGCACATTCGACAGCGGACACACCGTCAGCGGGATCTGCTCGTCGACCAGACGCGCGACGAGTTCCGGGTCTTCGAGCGATCGGATGCCGTGATCGATACGTTCGGCACCCAGGAGATCGAGGGCCTGCACCACGTATTCCGGCGGCCCCTCCTCCCCCGCGTGCGCCGTGATGTGCAGTCCCTCCGCGCGAGCGCGGGCGAACACGTCCTCGAACAGCGAGGGCGGATAACCCATTTCGGCCGAGTCGAGGCCGAGCCCGATGACGGGCGCCTGCAATCGCATCAGCTCGCCGAAAACCTCGTGTGCTTCGGTCACGGGGCGGTCGCGCACTATCGAGGCGATCATGGCGGCGTCGACACCGTATTCGGCGCGCGCGCCGGCCACGGCGTCGGCGAGTCCGTCGACGACCTCGCTCAGCGGTACCCCTCGGGAGGTGTGGGCCTGCGGATCGAAGAAGAACTCGGCCCGCGTGATCCCGGCCCGCGCCGCCCGGGTGAGGTAGGCGCGGGCCAGATCCGCGAAGTCCTCCGCGGTTTGCAGCACCTGCATGTTCGCGTAGTACAGGTCGAGGAAGGACTGGAGGTCGGTGAACTCGTACCGGCTCCGCAGATCCGCCAGATCCGAGTACGGTAGCGCCACGCGGTTGCGCTCGGCCAGCGAAAAGATCAACTCCGGTTCGAGCGTGCCCTCGATATGCACGTGCAGCTCGGCGAGCGGTTCGCTTTCGTCCACCACCAGGTCCCCTTCCGGCCTACTTGCCCTTCCACACCGGGGGGCGCTTCTCGGCGAACGCCGTCGCGCCCTCGCGGGCGTCCTCCGACACGAACACCGGTCCGGCGAACTCGTTCTGCTTGGCGAACGCCTCGTCCGACGACCAGTCGGCCGATTTGGAGATGATTTCCTTGGTCACCGCCACCGCGAGCGGACCGTTCGCGGTGATCCGCTCCGCGAGTTCCAAAGCTCCGTCGAGTGCGCCACCCGGTTCGGTGACGATGTTGACGAAGCCGTACCGGTGGCCCTCTTCGGCCGTGAACGCGTCGCCGGTCAAGGCCAGTTCGAGTGCCTTCTGGTACGGGATGCGCGTCGGCAGCCGCAGCAGACCGCCGCCGGCGGCGACCAGACCCCGCTTGACCTCCGGGATCCCGAACTTCGCGTCTTTCGCCGCGACGACGAGGTCCGTGGCGAGCACCAATTCGGTGCCGCCCGCAAGCGCGAATCCCTCGACGGCCGAGATGATCGGCTTGCGCGGCGGCGCCTCCGTGAAGCCCAGCCCCTTACCCTTGATCGCGACGTTCTCCCCCGCCACGAAGGCCTTGAGATCCATTCCCGCGCAGAAGGTTCCCCCGGCACCGGTGAGGACACCCACCGACAGATCGTCATCCGCGTCGAGTTGGTCGACTGCGTCCGCGAGCGCCTGGCTGGCAGCCGCGTTGATCGCATTGCGGGCCTGCGGCCGGTTGATGGTGATGATCAGGACTCGACCGCGACGCTCGAGCAGGACCTCGTCGGACATGCAATCCTCCACTACGTGTACGAAAGTTCGGGTACACGTTGTATACCCGATGGGCAGGGGCACGGATACCCGGCCGGGGCGGAGCACCCGAGTTCAGGACACCCGCACGGCCAGGGGGTTGACGAACCCGTCGTCGTCGATGAACACCTGGTCGCCCGTGCGGAACCAGCCGTCGCCGAACACCTCGGCGGTCGCCTCCGGGTCGTTCCAGTAGCGCTGCGCCACACTCGGCCCCCTGCACAGCATTTCTCCGACACCCTCTTCTGCGTGCGGTCCGAGCAACGCGACCTCGATGCCACCGAACGGGATCCCGACGCTGCGCGGATGGCGACGCCGGAATTCGGACGGCAGCAGCAGACCGATACCGCCGGTTTCGGCGACACCCCACCCGCGCACGCACCGCGCCGTCGGGAAGGAGGCCCGCAGGTGCCGCCACGGAACGCGGGTGCCGCGCACTCCGGCCGCCACGACGGTGCCGCCGAACGAAAGTGTGGGCAGCAACTGCACACTGCAGCCGACGGCGGTGGACAGCGGCGCGGTGATGACCGTCCGCGCTCCCTCGGCGGTCAGGTCCATCGCGTAGGCCACCGCCTCGATCGTCGACAGGACGTTGGTGTTGGTCAACTCGACACCGCGCAGCCCCGCGCCGCACGTGCGCACGTAGTAGAGCAGCGCCAGTTCGTCGGGTGAGGCACCGCCGTCGAGGAACGGCACTCCGTCCGGCAGGTCGGTCTCGAGTGTCAGTACCGCGCCGCTGTCGGCCGCGACGTGGGCCAGTTCGGTGTCGCTGCACGACGGGTCGGGCAGCACCGGCACCGCTCCGGCCAGGACGACACCGAGAAATGCCCGCAGCCACGGGAACCCGTTCCGGTAGTGCACCACCACCCGGTCCGCGGGACCGACGCCCTGGTCGAGCAGGCCACCTGCGACCCGCGCGGATCCTTCCCACAGTTCCTTGTAGGTGATGGCGCGCCCCGAACGGTCGACGGCGGCGGTGCGGTGCGCGAACCGCAGCGCACTGCGGTCGAGCAGTTCGGCAAGGCACGGCTCGAGATCTTCGTACTGCAGGATTCCCCCGGTCCGGCGCCGGACCCTCTCGTCCTGCAACCAGCCGACTCCGGCGGGCACCTCCACCACCGCCAGTGACATGGCCACCTCCGAGCCTCGTGCGTGCTTGCACTATATGGCGCGTGTCACATTTCGGGGGCGTGAACCGATTCGTTGCGCTTGTGCACCTGGGTGCGGGGCCGTGCAAAACACGCGGATACGACGAAACCGACCAGCAGAACCCCGGCCGGGAGCCACAACGACCGGGCCATCGCGGCGGCGAACGGTTCGCGGAGGCCCTCGGGTAGCACCGCCGCTCCCATCTCGGCGGGTCCGATCTCCACACCGTGCGCGGACAACAGCGTCGCCATCAAAGCACCGATCGCGGCGCTGCCCAGCACGGCACCGACCTGACGAGTGGTGTTGTAGACACCGGACCCCGCGCCGGCCCGATGCGATTCCAGGTGATTCGTCGCCGTGGCCGACAAGGGTGACCAGATAGCGGCCGACGCGATGCCCATCAGCCCGCTCGGCAACAGCAGTTGCCAGGTCGGGACGTCCGGCGTCATCACCAGTGACAGCCACACGAACGCGACCGTCATCAGCGCGAAACCGCACCCCGCGATGTACCGCGGGTGGACCCGGTCGACGAGCCGCCCGACGACAGGCGCGAGCACTCCGGACAGCACCGCCATGGGCACCATCAGCAGCGCCGAGCCGGTGGGCCCGAGGCCCCGCACGTTCTGCGCGTAGAACATCAGCGGCAGCATCACCGCGGTGATCGAGAACCCGATCGACGCGATGCCGATGTTGGCCAGCGAGAAGTTGCGATCACGGAACAGGTCCGGCGGCACGAGCGGCTCGCCACGCGTCCGCGCTTGGTGCCGCACGAACGCCGACAACAGCACCACCCCGGCGCCGATGAGCACCCACACGCGCGCGGACCAGGCATAGGAGTTGCCTTCCTGGATGCCGAACACGAGACAGAACATGCCGGCACCGCTGAGGAGAACTCCCGGTAGATCGAAGCTGCGCACGTGAGTGGGCAGCGTGGGCACGAACCGCACGGCGAGCACGAACCCGATCAGCCCCACCGGCACGTTGACGTAGAAGATCCACTCCCATCCGAGGCCGTCGACGAGAAATCCTCCGGTGAGGGGTCCTGCCAGGATCGCCATCCCGGCCACTGCACCCCACAGTCCCATTGCGGTACCGCGCCGCTCGGGCGGAAAGATCTGCGTGACGACGGTCATCGTCTGCGGTGACATCAGCGCGGCGCCGAGGCCCTGAAGAATTCGCGCGACGATGAGCATTTCGATGGACGACGACATCCCGCACCACAACGATGCCGCGGTAAAGACAGTCAAACCTGCCAGATAGACCCGTTTCGTACCGAAACGGTCGCCCATCCGGCCGGTGGTCAGCAACGGCACCGCATAGGCGAGCAGGTACGCGC